>NZ_JACJQS010000047.1:0-31032 GCF_014696755.1 Anabaena sp. FACHB-1391
GTAGGTAAGGTCACGGGCAGAACACCCGTTAATAGGCTCTATGTGGAAGTACAGTAATGTATGTAGCAAAGGAGTACTAACAGACCGAGGGCTTGACCTCTATATTCTTAATTCTTATTGTGATTTCTCGTTCTCGAATGCAGTCTTCAGGGTTTTGTGAATTTTAGATTTTAGATTTTAGATTTTGGATTATTTGCCAACAATGTAGAAACTAAAAGTTCCAATTTTGGGAATTATAAAAGATTGATAATTAGTTTCTCTAGTTGAGAATAATATCAGTTGTTAAGTTTATGTGAACCATGTTGAATTATTTTCTGCAATCTAAAATCCAAAATCCAAAATCCAAAATCATCAGGCTTTCCTGGTGTCTATGGCGCGGTGGAACCACACTGATCCCTTCCCGAACTCAGAGGTGAAACGCTGCTGCGGCGACGATAGTTTGGGGGTAGCCCCATGTCAAAATAGCTCGATGCCAGGTTTATTTTTTACAATCACATCACCCCCTCTATTTATTTAGTGGGGGTTTTGTTTTTTGACGAGAGTTCAACGGCTGTAGAAGCATTGTCAATACGACTTTATTTTTATTCTTAAATTAATAAGTTAACAGAGCGATCGCCTTTGCGTAATATAGTTATAGCAAACTTGAGTTATTTTGGGCAAATAATCATGAAATCAGCACCAGAATTGCTGACAGACCCATTTTTACAACTACCAACAGCAACATCAGTACAAGTAGTGTGGTTTACCGAGTTTCTTGGTGATCATCATTCAGTCAGTTACGGAGAAAATCTCCAGAAAACTTCCCCAGCCCGTACTACCAAACTCAGCCGCACCAGAGAAGACCAAGAATCACGAGTCGGGAATCAGACTCAAAACGGGCAAATTTACCAAAAACCCGTTCAACGTCATATTTGGCGACATGAAGCCCTAGTAACAGAATTAACTACTGGTGTGCGAGTTCCCTATCGCGTTACCAGTGTCCGGGAAGATGGTCAAAGTGTCAGTAGCGAAGTTTTTACCCTGACAACCACTCCCCAACCGGGAACACCATTAAAAATCCTCCTCACCTCGGACCACCAACTAAAACCCATGACGGCCGCAAACCTACAAAAGGTTGTGGAAACTGTAGGACAAATAGACGGAGTATGGTTTGCGGGTGATTTAGTCAATGTTTCAGACCGCGCTTCTGAATGGTTTGATGATAATCGAGGTAATGCTTTCTTTCCTGGTTTACAAGGTCACGCTAAATATCAGATAGAACATAATGGAGTTAAGGTCACTTATACAGGAGGGAAAATTATTCAAAATGCACCCATGTTTACTTGTATTGGTAATCATGAAGTTATGGGTAGATTTCAAAGAACAGCAAGTTTAGATGATGAATTTAATGATACTATTCCCCGGGAAATTGCTAAAAAATTATCTGGCGAAAAATCCTTAAAAGATCATTCCTTTAATACTGACACTTACGAGGAAATTTTATCTTTACCTGCAAGTCAACCAGGGGGAAAAACCTACTATGCTGTTAGTTTTGGAGATGTGCGTCTTGTTGTTCTTTATGTTACAAATATGTGGCGTAGTCCTAGATTAGATCGAGATACTAAAGGGCGATATCGAGAAGCCGAAAAAGACTTTAATCATCCAGAAAATTGGGGTTATGGACAAATTATTTATGAACCAATTTTTGCAGGTAGTCAACAATATAATTGGCTAAAACAAGAACTTAACAGCCAGGAATTTCAACAAGCAAAATATAAAGTTGTTATGTTCCATCATCCACCGCATACATTGGGTTGTAATATTATTCCACCTTATACTAATCCCATAGGAATAATAGAACACAATGATTTAGGAGAAATCAAATCAATAGATTATCAATATCCCAAAGATCAAGATTATATTATTCGTGATCTTATTCCCTTATTAGAAACTGCTAAAGTGCAATTAGTATTTTATGGACATTCCCACTTATGGAATCGTTTTATCAGTGCTAGTGGAATGCACTTTTTAGAAACATCTAATGTCGGTAACTCTTATGGTGCTGCTTGGGGGGAAAGACAACGAGAAATACCAAATAACTATCAAAAAGATTGTATCGCAATTGGTGATCCTAATGGTTTACAACCGATTGTACCAACTCTTTCGCCCTTATTAGGAGAAGATGGTCAACCACAGCCTTATATTGCCAGTAATGATATTACAGTTTTTAGCATTTTCGACACAGGAACAGGCACAATTAGCAGCTATCTTTTTGATACGAAAAAACCCGATACTGGAGTTGTTAAGTTTGATGAATTTAAGTTGAAATCCTGATTCTTGTCAGGTGATAGGTTTAGATGGTTCATTGGTAGAGACGTTCCATGGAACGTCTTTACTCTACTTTACCTAGATGTTTATTTAATTTTTCCTAATTGTACTTGTATTTTGAGTGGTTTGTTTACCTAATAATTCCACAGCTTTCGCAAATTGAGGATCTGCAAGAGTCCCTAATTTATCCCGTTCACGCAACCATAAATCTTGACGTTGAGCATCAGTCAATTCTACCTTCACATCTGGATCAATACCATGTTTATTAATATCTTTTCCACTGGGAGTATGATATTTAGCAATAGTTACAGCCAAACCCGAACCAGATTTTAAAGGCTGCACAGATTGGACTAAACCCTTACCAAAAGTTTGATTTCCTACTAAAATCGCCCTTTTATTATCTTGTAACGCCCCAGAAAGGATTTCACTAGCACTGGCTGAACCTTTATCTACTAATACTACCAAGGGCTTATTAGTCAAAGCAGAGCCATTTGCTACTTGTTTATCTTGCGTACCCTGGCGGTCAATAGTAAAAACAATAGTGCCTTTATTCATCCACATTTGGGCAATTTCTATACTCGCGTATAGCAAACCTCCGGGATTACTACGTAAGTCTAAAATATATCCAGAAACCTTTTTAGCTTCTAAGTTTTGAATAGCATCTTTCATTTCCTTACTAGCATTGGCGCTGAATTGATTCAAGCGAATATAGCCAATATTACCTGCTGGAGTTTTCTTTTCCGAATAGCGCACAGGATGAATCTCAATTCGCGCTCGTTGGATATCGAATTGTTTTTTCTGACCATTACGCAGAATTGTTAGCTTTACCCTGGTTCCTGCTTTGCCACGAATCAGAGATACTGCATCATTTGTATCCATCCCTTTGGTATTTTTACCATTAATTTCCAGAATAATATCTTTGGCTAAAATACCTGCTTTAAATGCCGGTGTATCTTCAATAGGAGCAATGACAAGCAGTTGTTTAGTTTTTTCATCTTGACTAATAGTTATACCAATACCTGTAAGTTCTCCAGAGGTATCAACTTGTAAATTTTTAAATTCTTCCGGGTTCATAAACCGCGTGTAAGGGTCTTCTAGCTTTTTCAGCATTTCCCGGATGGACTTATAAGCCTCCTTTTCATCAGTATAAGACTTGTTTAAGTATTCCTGACGAACAGCTTGCCAATCTAGCTGATTAAAAGTTCCATCTACGTATCGGTAGTTAATAATCTGCCAAACTTCATCTACTAAATCCTTGTGACTGTCTTTAAATGAAGCTTTACCAATGGAGTGAATGCCAAGACTAGTAATAACGATTGTAGAAAGCGTTACTACTGTAGCACTTAAAACCAGCTTACTCTTTGTAATTACCATAATGACAACTGTGTCAAAGAAAAAAAATATATGTCAAGTATGACTAATCTAACACAACGATTGGTAATTAGTAATTGATAATTGCTAATTAGTCGTTATTTGCGTATATTACTAGACTGATGAGTAATTAACAAGCACAGAAGCTAGGGAATAGCAATTCCCAATTCAAGATTTTATGCTACTGAAGGCCTTACAGCCAGAAGACTTGACAATTCTTCATAATTTAGGCAATTGATCTGATGGTTTTAACCCGATACGTCTTGTTAGCAAAGCATGGCCTTGGCCATTTCTGACTTGAGAAAAATCAGAGTTATTAACTAAAATTGTTTAGTATAATTATCCTTAGATTTACCAAGTATCTACCATGAGTCAATGTCTTAATCCCACCTGTCTTCATCAAAATCCCCAAGGTACTAGCTTTTGTCAAAAATGTGGTGGTAAAATTATTCTAGATGATCGTTATCGTCCCATTAAGTTTCTCGGAGAAGGTGGTTTTGGCAGAACATTTCAAGCAATAGATGAAAAAAGATTAAATACTCCCTGCGTTATCAAACAATTCTTACCCCAACAAGCTGGAAGTGCGGCTTTACAAAAAGCCACCGAATTATTTCAACAAGAAGCCAAAAGACTCCAAGAATTAGGAAAACATCCGCAAATACCAGATTTAGAAGCCTTCTTTCCCCAAGATGGTAGACTTTATTTAGTGCAAGACTTTATTGATGGTCAAAACCTATTAGAAGAGTTTCAAAATCAAGGTAAATTAAAAGAACCACAAATCAGAATTATCCTCACAGAATTATTGCCAGTTTTGCAATTTATCCATGACAATCAAGTTATTCATCGAGATATAAAACCCGAAAATATTATTAGAAGTAAAACCGGTCAATTATTTCTAATTGATTTTGGCGTTTCCAAAGAAACAAGTGGAACTATTTTAACTAGAGTGGGGACTACAGTAGGTACTCCTGGATACGCGCCACCAGAACAGTTTCGGGGTATGGTTTATCATAGTAGTGATCTCTATAGTTTAGCTGTTACCTGTGTCAGATTATTGACGGGACATTTTCAAGAAGCTGATGGTGCAGATGAATTATTTGATACCAGAAAAATGCAATGGCAATGGCAAAAATATGTTTCTTTAAGTCAGGAATTAACAACGGTATTAGAAATCATGTTACAGGATATTCCTGTTAAACGTTATCAATCAGCCACAGAAGTTTTAGCCGCATTAGCAAATAAAAAAACAGGAGTTATTCCCACAGCCACAAACCCACCCAAACCACCAGCAAATATTAACGTAAATATCAATCCCCAATCATCATTTACCGAAGATTTAGGAAATGGTGTTAAATTAGAAATGATCGCCATACCGGGAGGAACTTTCTGGATGGGTTCACCGGCAAATGAGGCAAAAAGACATGATGATGAAGGTCCCCAACATCAAGTTACAGTTCCCAGCTTTTTTATGGGCAAATATCCCTTGACACAGGCACAATATCAAGCTATTATGGGGCATAATCCCTCTTACTTCAAAGGCAATAACCGCCCAGTTGAAACTGTCAGCTGGGATGATGCGGTTACATTCTGTCGAAAGTTAAGCCAAAGGACAGGAAAAAACTACAGATTACCTAGTGAAGCAGAATGGGAATATGCTTGTAGAGCCGGGACAAAAACGCCATTCTCTTTTGGTGACAACATCACCACGGATTTAGTAAACTACAATGGTAATTATCCCTATAAGTCCGCACCTAAAGGTAAATATCGCCAACAAACTACAGATGTAGGAACTTTTCCCCCTAACGCTTTTGGCTTGTACGATATGCACGGGAATGTGTGGGAGTGGTGTGAAGATGACTGGCATGAAAATTATATAAACGCACCTATAAATGGTAGTGCTTGGAAAAATCAAAGCGGTAGTAATATAAAGTTACTTCGCGGCGGTTCTTGGTATTACTTTGCCAGGTACTGTCGGTCTGCGCTTCGCCTTAAGGATTCGCGCGGCCTTTCTTATCGCCTCTACGGTTTTCGACTTGCGGTTTCTCTACTTGCTACTGAGTAGCACTTTATACTATTGCTCTTTTCCCCTCTGCTCTTTTTTTCTTTCTCAACCTCTTATCTCAAAATAGAATTAGTAGATAATCGTTTTTGGAATCCTAGAATAGAATTAGGTTTGGGTATGGGCTGAACAGGAAAGACAAAAAACAGAAAGATTAATTGCTCAATTAAGATCATTGGGTGTAGAACCTGATTTAGAGTAATAGGAATATTATTAATATTAATATTCTGCGGGCAAGATGCCCGCACCACAGGAAACTTTTGGGTATTGTTTTTTATTGGCAAGTTCTTAATTATGAAAATCCTCAAATCCTGTAAATCTTGATCCTGACAAAGAAATCAAAAATCATTTTTTACCCCTTCCCCCTCAAGAATTATTAACTTTCTTTGCAGTTAGTTTAAAAAAATAAGTAATCTAATCTAACAGGGGGACAGAAGTAAAAGTTTGATAAATTAAGGTTCTACCCAACGTCCGTCTGCTTTAATCAGATTAATCAACTCTTCTACCCCTTGGGTTTCGGGAACTTTTTTAATTTCTTCCCGACCACGATATAGAGAAATGTAACCGGGGGTTTTACCAACATAACCATAGTCAGCGTCTGCCATTTCTCCAGGTCCATTGACAATACAACCCATCACAGCAATATCTAACCCAGTTAAATGTTTGGTGGCTTCTCTAACTGTATGCAGCACTTCCTCTAAATTAAATAAAGTCCGTCCACAAGAAGGACAAGCGACATATTCAACCATTGTTTTCCGCAAACCTAAAGCTTGCAGAATGCTGTAACAAACGGGAATTTCTTTTTCTGGTGCTTCTGTCAAAGATACACGAATTGTATCACCAATGCCGTCAGCTAGTAATGTGGCAATACCGGCGGTGGATTTAATTCTACCATATTCTCCATCCCCTGCTTCGGTCACGCCTAGATGGAGAGGATAGTCCATACCCAAATCATCCATACGTTTGGCCATAAGACGATATGCAGCCACCATGACAGGAACTCGTGAGGCTTTCATGGAGATGACGACATTATGAAAATCCAAAGATTCACAAATGCGGATAAACTCTATGGCAGATTCTACCATGCCTTCTGGTGTGTCCCCATAGGTAAATAACATTCTTTCCGCTAAAGAACCATGATTTACGCCAATTCGCATGGCTTTACCTTGATCACGCAAGGAAATTACCAGCGGAGCTAAAGTTTCACGGATTTTTTCACCAATTTCGTCAAATTCAGCTTTTGTATATTCGGTGCGGCTGGTATTGGGTTTTTCAAATACATACAAGCCTGGATTAATTCGCACTTTTTCAATATGCTTGGCGACTTCTAAGGCGATTTTCATACCATTGTGATGGACATCAGCCACAATTGGTACATCACGATAAGTTTGAATTAATTTCTGTTTAATTTCTGCCAATGCTTTAGCGTGTCCAAGACTGGGGACTGTAACACGGACAATTTCGCAGCCTATTTCATGAAGACGACGAATACCGGCTACAGAACCGTCAATATCTAGGGTGTCTTCATTGATCATTGACTGTACCACCACTGGGTATCCACCCCCAATGATCACATCCCCCACTTTGACAGCGCGGGTTTTGCGGCGTTTAATAGTGGTATCAAAGGCTGGTTGACTAGATGTAGTGTTGCTAATTTCCAGAGTTGACAGAGTTTGCATAATCCCAACAGGTAGATTTTCTGTAATTAAAATATCAGATCGCCAGAGGTTATACTTCTCAGATTGCCACAATTGGTGGTGTTTTAGGTGATAAATTAGAAAAGTATCCGGGAAAATTGAGAATAAACAATTGAGAACGACTAATTTTTAATTTTTAATTTTTAATTTTGTGTGATGCGGAAAACGATATGATATAAGGCATCACTTCAGTCATCAAAATAATGAACGCGCCATGAAAACAGAAACCGTTCGCACGACGTTAACCATTCCCAGAGAACTCCTAGAAGCCACAGATAAAGCGGTTATGGAAGGAAAAGCTAAAAATCGCAATGATTTTGTCGCCCAGGCTTTACGAAGGGAACTAGCCATACAGAAGCGTTCTGAAATTGATGCCGCATTGGCAGAAATGGCTAATGATCCAGATTATCAGGCTGAAGTCCTAAAACTAGAGGTAGAATTTGCTACAGCCCAGTGGGAGGCGTTGCAGTTAGGGGAATCTCCAAGATGAGAAGGGGTGAGGTGTATGATGCTCGTTTAGAAACGACTGAAGGCTCAGAACAAGGAGGAACTCGTCCAGTGATTATTGTTAGTCGTGATGTGATTAATCTATCCAGCCCAGTAGTTTTAGCAGTACCCTGTACCACCTATCAAGACGGGAAGCGAGTTTACCCCACTCAAGTTTTAATTTTAGCACCAGATGGCGGTCTCAAGAAGGACTCGATCGCAATGGCAGATCAGGTGCGGGTATTATCTAAGACCCGCTTTTTGCGCTTACGAGGTGTACTTTCGGAAGTTGTCATGGCACATCTGGAACAAGCTTTGTTAATTGCGTTAGATTTACCAGGGTGATGTGTAATTAAAATTACACTTGATCCCTAGGAGACTTTACCGCTAAAAAGGGGATAAAGCGAAAATTTGCGTGGAGAATTGCGGATTAATAAGTGCTGTATACGACAAAATCCCCGCTCCACGTATTTCGGGAACTTACTCAACAGGTAGATGAAAGTGAGCGGATTTTGGCTGAATATGAAATCATATCCTGATCAAGAAGTGAAAATCTGCGCCAGTTTCCCTACATGATATCGTCAATTTAAAAAAATAAAACTTATACTCAACATTAAAGTAGATCTGTTGCACAATTGTTTCTGTGGTATGATAAATAGTTTTAGGTTTTATGTATCTTTGGGTGTTCTTTGCGGTTGTAAATTCAACCATAGCGGTGTAATTATAACTTTTATCTAAAATTAAGCAAACCTCCAAGTATAACATAAAATTAATTATTTCAGAGGTCTAGTATGTCTGAACCAGTAAAAATATCAAAGAATTTAACACAACATTCTCCAGAAAAAGACCGAGAAGAAAAATTGATGAATGAAGTGCTTATATTGATAAAAACTTTAGTTTATAATGAAGAAATCACAATTAAGTTGCTTATAGATTGTTTATATGATATCGGTGTCACCAATTTAATTAACCAAAAGTTTCAGTTGGGAACTCTCAATAAAACTCTGAAATTTATGACCAAAATATCTAAACCAGCGGTGAAAATATTGGCTTGGAAATGGGTTAAAACTAATTGTCCTCAGTTGATTACTGGATGGTTAAAAAGTAAAGTTGCATTTCCTAAAGAGGAAGCACTAAAAATAGAGGTGGTGGTAGAAAATGAACCTGAAAATATAGCTGCTAGTTCCCAGATTATAGATCAAAATCAGGTCAAACGTCTGAATTTTCAGGTAAAATTGCTAATAAGTCTTTTAATAGCTGTGCTGACAATATTTACTGGTAGTTCGATTTGGTTATTAGTTGCATTACAACAATCTCATGTCCAAACCGTGGAAAAATTACAAAACCAAGTTAAAACTCTAGAATCTAGTCTGAATCAACATTAGTTATTCAAGGTGAAAAACATCATAGTAGGTGCAAATTTATTTTAAGCAGTAAATAGTAAACATCCAAAGTTCAAAGTTAACAAAATTGATATGTTGCGCGTTTTAATTTTAGGTGGGATTGGTGATGCGGTTGAGTTGGCTGCTAAGGTAGCAAATATTCACGGTATTGAGGCGATCGCCTCTTTAGCTGGTAGTACCCGTAAACCTACCCTTCCCCTTGGTAATGTGAGGATTGGCGGTTTTGGTGGTGTAGCGGGATTGACTACTTATCTCCGAGAAATGCACATTGATTTATTAATTGATGCTACCCATCCTTTCGCTGATCAGATTTCTGCAAATGCAGCCATAGCCGCAGAGGAAGTGGGTATTCCGCGATTAATGGTAATTCGTCCACCTTGGCAAAAATTAGAGGGTGATAACTGGTTAGAAGTGGAAAATAATCTGGCCGCAGCAGCAGCCTTATCAAATCAATCTCAACGAGTATTTTTAACAATTGGTAGACAAGAAATTGCTACTTTTGCAAAGTTAGCAGAAATTTGGTTTTTAATGCGGATGATTGATCCCCCAGATGCCAATGCCATAGTACCACCTGGTTTGATCATAAGCGATCGCGGTCCTTTTAATTTAGAAAAGGAACAGGAAATTTTACTCAAATACAATATAGATACTATTGTGAGCAAAAATAGCGGTGGTAGTGCCACATATCCTAAAATTATCGCCGCCCGGAAACTAGGTATAAAAGTTGTGATGGTAAAACGTCCACCTATACCCCCAGGAGAACAAGTTCCAGATGTAGAAAGTGCTGTAAAATGGCTTTTGAATCTGACGGGGAGAGAAAAATAGTGGTGTTTGATTACTGAATCAATACTGCATTAATTTTAATTTATCTAATTAAAGCGGACAGGATGTCCGCACCACAAGAGCCATACCACAAGAGCCATCTAAGGATTCTACAAACTGCACTTAGTGGTTTTTTCATTTTCAACATAGTTTTTCAACATAGTTAATATATAAAACAAATGCACAAACTTCTCACATTTAATAATGAAACACTTCTGCGTCAAGCGCTTACCCACCGTTCTTATGTCAATGAGAACCCAGGAGAAGGGGAACACAATGAACGCTTAGAATTTCTTGGTGATGCCATACTCAATTTTATCAGTGGACAATATCTTTATTGTCGTTATCCCCAAAAAGGAGAGGATGAATTAACTCGTCTGCGTTCTGCATTAGTAGAAGAAAAACAATTAGCAAAATTCGCCCTTGAAGTAGGTATAGAATTGAGAATGAGATTAGGAAAAGGGACAATTAGAGATGGAGGTTTTCAAAATCCTAACTTACTCAGTAGCACCTTTGAAGCAGTAATTGGTGCTTATTATTTAGATCACAATTGTGATGTTGACACAGTTCGCGCTATTGTTGAACCATTATTTGATTCTGCATCAAAACATATTGTTGAAACTCGCTCAAATGTAGACTCTAAAAACCAATTGCAAGAATGGGTACAAAGGGAAGTCACTTTAAATCCTCCTAAATATGTAACAGAACATATAGGTGGTCCATCTCACGCCCCAGAATTTATCGCTAAGGTATTAATTGATGGAAAAGAATATGGTGAAGGTAAAGGACGTAGCAAAAAAGATGCAGAAAAAGCTGCTGCTGAAGACGCACTAGCTAAATTAAAAAAACGAGGTTTACTAACTTAATCAATTGGGTATTACTAACGAGGTTCTGATCATCTAAAAACCCGATCAAGATTGACCGGGTTATAGTGAATTTGCAGCTTTCAAATGATTAAAGTAAAGTAAGTGAATCTAAGTTACTAAAGGTGGACTAGTGGGAACACAAACACAGCATCTCTACGTCTTTCCGCTCTGGGATTTGGCCTCGCCACTCACAATTGGCTACTTGCCACTTGATCATCAATAATGCTGTAATTTGCTGGGCTGATGACAGGGGACACTAGATCATTCGCCCTTTTTGGTTGGTTTCTTATCTGTTTGGTGTCCTATGGATTTAATATATCATTTGATTTTGCTGGTGGAATCTGTTCTTTACATTTATTAACAAAACACAGGTAAGGAAAGTGCTTATTTGCGTTTAGTTCCTTTTTGCCAGGTTTGATTATGATGTTGTTTACTAAATTCCGCTTTGGGAAAAAGTCGCTGTTCTATTTGTTCATAACTTCCTTCAAAGTCACACTTACCTAAATAAGGACACTGATGACAATAAACTCCCTTTGTGTAACGTTGCAAATTCTCGCGGTTGAAAAAATAGGGTTTGTGACTAAATGTACTTGCTACCCATTGCCATGACATATTGTTACTTGCTGGATCACCGTCGAGTAAATGTTGCAAAAACCACTTTGCGCCGGCTTGCCATTCCACCCGTCGCCAATGAATAATATAAGCTGCTAACCACATTCTAATATGATTGTGGAGATAGCCAGTGGTTCGCAATTCCTGACTAAAGCTGTCAATGCAAACTAACCCTGTAGTTCCAGTGGTGATATCTTCTGGTAATTTGGCTGTATAGTCTGTGGGTAGATAACCGGTTTTATATTCTTCCTGATTTTGCCAAATCCGGTCTTCCAGTTTAACATATAATCTCTGCCAGTAGTCACGCCAAGCTAATTCCTGAATCAATTTATTAGCATCATCTGGGTTGTCAACTCGTTTGAGTACATATTCTCGAATTTCTCCCAAACTTAAAACACCATGACGAATATAAGCTGATAATTTAGTAACATTACCATCTAAAAAATTCCGTGTTTTTGCATAAGCTACCGGATCAATTTTTCTGAGTGCTTCCTCCGCTGCTTTCCTTCCCCCTGGAATATTACTAACATGATCATCTGCTGCTTGGGGAAACTGTTCCCGCAGGTATGTAACTAATTCACTTCTGTTTTTAAAATCACGTAACATAATTTTCTAGATATGTTTTCTTGAGTGTTGTATAATTGAAGTTTGATTTAGTCTCACGCTAAAGCGCAAAGACGCAAAGTTAACCGCTTGCAAAATTATGGAATACAAATTATTACAAAATGTCCCCACAATTCCCAATTGGTAGTAAAGTCCGTGTGGTATGCTTACCACCATACCTGAAAACTGCTGAACCTATGCCTATGTTACGTCCTGCTGATGTCATTCACATTGGGGAAGAAGGTATAGTTATTGACTGTCGCCCTGGTGGTTATTGGGGTGTCCGCTTTACTAGAGGGGCTTTTCTCATAGATAGCCAATACATTGAAAGTATTGAAAAACCACCGGAATCTGATTCAGATGCAAAATAGGGGACGAGAAGAATGTAAACTTATATTAAGTTATGTTTCTGGTTTAAACCATGATTTCCCGTCGCACTTTTCTGAGCATTTTATTTGCTACTTGTTTAGCTGTGATTAATTGGTTGAATTTTACACCCAATGCTCAAGCTTTAGGCGGTAAATTACCGACAATTAATCAACTAGCCCCAGAATTTACTTTACCAACTAATACAGGCAATGGTAAAATCTCTTTGGCTGATTTTCGCGGTCAGTGGGTAGTTCTCTATTTTTACCCTCAAGATTTTACTTCTGGTTGTACTATTGAAGCTCGACGTTTTCAGCAAGACCTATCTAAGTACATTGAGAAAAATACTCAAGTTATTGGTATCAGTGCTGACGATGTTGATTCTCATGCGGAATTTTGTGATTCCGAAGGGTTAAAATTTCCTTTGTTAGCTGATACTACGGGAACAGTTAGTAAGGCTTATGGTTCTTGGATGAATTTTTTCTCTATGCGCCATAGTTTTATTATTGATCCTCAAGGGATTTTACGCGCAACTTTTGTCAAGGTTAATCCTAGTATTCACAGTACGGAAGTTTTAGCGGAGTTAACCAAATTACAATCTTCTGTTTCTTAGAAGTCAGGAAATAAAATATTATTTTTTTGATTTTTTTGATTTTTTTGACTCCCTCTCTCTGCGGTTTCAGGGTTTTTTATCTAACCGCAGAGGCGCGGAGGACGCGGAGGAGGAAGGTTATATTTAGGTTGTTTTGGGATTTTTTAGGATTAAGTTTAAAGGTTTTATAGGAGTGCTAATTTTTTTCAATGAATCATGATCCTTATATTGTTAAACCAGGTTCTCAAATTTCTTTGGTCAAGGATTATAACCCAGGTTATAAGTGTGAATTTCATCAAAAAGGTGATGCTGTCAGAAAATTAAAGGCGGGTATTTTACAGTTAGCTAAGTATCAAGATATTCTCTATGCTCAAAATAATTATTCTTTGTTGATTATTTTTCAGGCTATGGATGCTGCTGGTAAAGATAGTACCATTAAACACGTTATGTCTGGTGTCAATCCCCAAGGATGTCAGGTATTTAGTTTTAAAGCACCCAGTGAAGAAGAGTTAGATCATGATTATTTATGGCGCTCAATGAGGGCTTTACCCGAAAGGGGAAGAATTGGTATTTTTAATCGTTCTTATTATGAGGAATTACTCATAGTGCGTGTACATCCAGAAATTCTTAAAAAACAACAATTACCCATTTTTCCTAAAGGTGATCAAATATGGAAACAGCGTTTTGAGGAAATTAATAATTTTGAAAAATATTTGGTCAATAATGGTGTGATTGTTCTCAAGTTTTTTCTCAATGTCTCTAAGTCGGTACAAAGAAAGCGGTTTTTGGAACGCATTGACTCACCAGAAAAAAATTGGAAGTTTTCTACTAGTGATTTACAAGAACGCTTTTTCTGGAATGATTATATGAATGCTTATGAAGAAGTCTTTAACCACACTAGCACGGAATTTGCTCCTTGGTATATTGTCCCGGCTGATCGCAAGTGGTTTACAAGATTAATAGTAGCAGATATTATTTGCCAAAAGTTACAAGAATTAAATTTACAATACCCAAAAATCAGTGAAGAATATAAACGAAAATTATCGGAAGCAAAAAAGGCTTTAGAAGCAGAAAGTTAGGCTCTTCGATTTACCAATTACCCATTACCGATTTCAATTCACACAACGCCGAAAATTTTATCTATCAATAGATAGATAAAATGAATGAGAAATTTTGATACTTTATAATAGGGGTTAAATCATCTATTTAAAGTAAATATGTCAAATCTTCCTAATTTTGATATTGTGGCTGTTGCGGCTTCTGCTGGGGGGTTGACGGCGCTAATTGAGGTCTTGACTGATTTACCGACGGATTTCAAAGCAGCTATTGTTATCGTTCAACATTTAGATCCTCGTCACCCCTCCCTCATGGCGGAAATTCTCAGTCGTCGCACTGTGTTAAAGGTAATACAGGCTAATGAAGGAGATAAACTGACTCCTGGAACTGTTTATATTGCTCCTCCTAATAATCATTTGTTGGTTAATGGTGAAGGTAAAGTTTCTTTATCTCAGTCGGAAATGGTGCATTTTCTCCGTCCTTCCGCTGATTTATTGTTTGAGTCTGTGGCCGCAAGTTATCAAGCAAGGGCTATTGCAGTTGTATTATCTGGAACTGGTACGGATGGAGCGATGGGCGTGGAAGCAATTAAAAAAATGGGTGGTACGGTAATTGTTCAAGATGCGAAAACTGCTGAATTTCCGGGAATGCCAGCTGCTGCTATTAAAACTGGTAATGTAGATTTTATCCTACCTTTGGCAGAAATTTCCCTGGCCTTACGAACTTTGATCATGTCTGGTACTAGTTGATAAATTTAGGTTATTATCAATAACTTACCATCCAGAATAGCTACATCTCTATTGATTCTATGAACCTTCCACATAAAGACGTTGATTTTGAAAATCTTTTGCAATATTTAAGAAATAACCGAGGCTTTGATTTCACAGGTTATAAGCGTTCTACTTTAATGCGTCGTGTTACTAAACAGATGCAGTATTTAAACATAGAAAATTTTGCTAATTATCAAGATTATTTAGAAGTTCATCCCGATGAATTTAAAGCTTTATTTAATACTATTTTAATTAATGTAACTGCTTTTTTTCGTGACCCTCTAGCTTGGGAATATTTAGCTAAGGAAATTATTCCCAATATTCTTGAAAATAAACAAAAAAATGAACAAGTTAGAATCTGGAGTGCTGGTTGTGCTTCGGGAGAAGAAGCTTATACTTTAGCCATAATTTTAGCGGAAATATTAGGAATTGAGGATTTTCGTCATCGCGTAAAAATCTACGCTACAGATATAGATGAGGAAGCCTTAAACCAAGCACGTCAAGCTAGTTATTCGGCCAGAAATATTCACGCTGTCCCATTGGAACTGCGGGATAAATACTTTGATTTAAGCAATGAAAAATATATTTTTCAGCAAGATCTACGTCGTGCTGTGATTTTTGGTCGTCATGATTTACTTCAGGATGCACCAATTTCTCGTTTAGATTTATTGGTTTGTCGTAATACTTTAATGTATTTCAACTCGGAAACCCAAGGACGCATTATCAATCGTTTTCATTTTGCTCTTAATGATCATGGTTATCTGTTTTTAGGAAAAGCAGAAATGTTAATCACTCATACTAATTTATTTACACCTATAAATTTAAAAGATCGTATTTTTGCAAAAGTATCTTTGGGAAATATCCGCAATCGTCAATTAGTAATGGCTAATTTACAAAATCAAGAATCAGCTAATGTGTCTCAAGAAATTCGAGTTAGAGAATTAGCTTTTGATACAGCATCTAACGCTCAGATTGTGATTAATAATCAGGGAATTTTAATCATGATTAATGAACAAGCTCGAAATTTATTTAATTTAACACTTAAAGATATCAATCGCCCTTTTCAAGATTTAGAATTATCTTATAGACCTCTAGAATTGCGATCGCTCATTGAGCAAGTATATAATGAACGTCATCCAATTACATTAACTAATATTGAACGTTATCAGCCTAATTCAGAAACTCAGTATTTAGATGTGCGGATTATTCCCTTGCAAGATACTGATCAAACCATTCTCGGTGTAACAGTTACTTTTAATGATATTAGCCGTTATATAAAATTGCAATCAGCATTGCAACGCTCTCGACAAGAATTGGAAACTACAAATGAAGAATTGCAATCTACAAATGAAGAATTGGAGACTACAAATGAAGAATTGCAATCTACAAATGAAGAATTGGAGACTACTAATGAAGAATTGCAATCTACAAATCAAGAAATGGAGACTATGAATGAAGAATTGCATTCCGCTAATGAACAACTGCGAGCAATTAACCAGGAACTTAGCAATCGTACCTATGAACTAGATCGGACTAATACCTTTATGTCTTCCATTTTGAGTTGTCTGCAAATGGGAATGGTTGTAATAGATACTAATTTTAATATTTTAATTTGGAATCATGCGGTTGAAGATATGTGGGGTTTACGTCAAGAGGAAGTAATTAACAAATCTTGGTTTAGTTTAGATATTGGTTTACCTGTAGAACAATTGCGAGTTCCAATTCGTGATATAGTATCTAATAAAAAGAAATTTCAGGAAGTATTGATCAATGGTACTAATCGTCGCGGTAAACAAATTCGATGTTATATTGCTTTTAGTCCCTTGTTCGGCGATAATGTGGAAGGTATTATCATGATGATGACGGATACTGAAAAAATTAATAGTATGATTTCTCCTGCGGAAATTGAACAAAGACAACAAGAAAGAGAAAAATGAAAATAAATTAATTTTTACCAGTTGTTTGAACTTTGATTTTGAACTTTGATTTTGAACTTTGATTTTGTAATCTATGTCTATAATTATTGCTGGAGAAAGAAGCGGAGTCGGAAAAACAACAGTTACACTTACCCTTTTAGCATCTTTACGTCGTCGTGGTCTGAATATACAATCTTTTAAAGTAGGACCTGATTATATTGATCCTATGTTTCATGAATATGTTACTGGTCTTCCTTGTCGAAATTTAGATCCGGTATTAACTTCAGAAAGTTATGTTCAACAATGCTTTAATTATCATTCTTGCCAAAGTGAGTATAATTTAATTGAAGGAGTAATGGGTTTATTTGATGGTATTGGAAATTTATCGGACTTTGCTAGTACCGCACATATTGCTAGATTATTAGACATACCGATAATATTAGTAATTGATTGTAGTCGTTTATCCGGTTCTGTAGCTGCAATTGCTCATGGTTATTCTTCCTTAGATCCAAGAATTAAAATTGCTGGTTTAATCTTAAATAGAGTAGGAAGTGAACGACATTTATCATTATTAAAAGCATCTCTTGTATCTCTAAAATTACCAATTTTGGGTGTATTAAAAAGACAGGACAATATTACCATTCCTGACCGTCATCTGGGCTTAATTCCCACCGCAGAATTACCAAAATTAGATCAAATAATTGATAGTTTAGCTGATTTAGGAGATATTTATTTTGATTGGGAGCAACTTTTACCGCTTTTAAAATCATCATCTTTATCAAGTTCCAAATCAAGTTCCAATATCTCACCCTTAATAAAGGGAGAGTTAGGGAGGAGTGTAGTTGTTCCTAAATCTGAAATACTCTGTAAAATTGCTGTAGCACGAGATCAAGCCTTTAATTTTTACTATCAAGATAACTTAGATTTATTAGAGAAATTAGGTGCAGAATTAGTATTTTGGAGTCCATTAAATGATGATCAATTACCAAAAGATATCCAAGGAATGTATTTTGGTGGAGGTTTTCCCGAAGTATTTGCATCACAATTAGCTGCAAATGTTAACTTAATTCAAGAAGTGAAAAATGCGATTTTAGGAGGAATACCGACAATTGCAGAATGTGGAGGATTAATGTATTTATGTGAGCAGATTATTGATTTTGATGGTAAAACTTGGCCAATGGTAGGAATATTACCAACTTTAGCGCAAATGGATAAAAAATTAACTTTGGGATATCGTCGCGCAGTAGTTTTAGAAAACACCTTTTTAATTGATATGAACACAAGTATTTTTGGTCATGAATTTCATCGTTCTCATTTAATAACTAATAACTCAAAACCATTGTTTAATACCTATCGTTATGACTGTGATGAAAATACAGGTTTTGAAGGTTGGGGTTTACCTAATGTCCATGCTTCTTATATTCATCAACATTGGGGAGAAAGTCAAGACATTCCTCAAAGATTTATTCAAGAATGTTTAAAAAATAAACATTTTCCTGGTTCTGTCAAGCATGAACATAGGGAAATTCACCCCAGATAAATCTGGACTTTATTGGAGTAATAAATAGGAGATTAAAAATTAATTTAGTAATCACATTTAATAACCAATGATTAATACTAAAATAATGTTTAAATTTGGGAAATGGTGGGTTAAAGTTTTTATATTATTCTTGGGGTTGTGGTTATTTTTGAAAATAGCTGCTGATTTAGGTGCGGAATTATTTTGGTTTCAGGAAGTTGGTTATATAGAAGTATTTTCCCTAAAATTGTTAACTCAGGGTGGTTTATGGCTGTTTATTGTCAGTTTGAGTGTTGTTTATTTATGGGGAAATCTAATTTTAGCTCAAAAATTACAATCTAGTCAAAATCATAATTATATTCCAGAGACAGAAATCAACATTAGTCGAAAATTAACCACTTTTCTCAGTCCCCATTATAGCAAAAATGAGCAAAATTTGCCATTAACTAATAATAGCAATCAAATCAAATTGCAGTGGTTGTTACCGCTGACATTAGGATTAAGTTTGTTAGTTTGTTTAATATTAGCATATTATGGAGAAATTGCTCTGGCTTATGGGACTGGAAAAGTCAGTGAATCAAATTTATCAGCACCAATTGTATTTAAAATAGAGACGATTTGGGAGTTGGGAAAAAAGATCATTTCTCAAAATTGGTATTTAGGAATAGTTGGGGGATTATCTATTGCTTTATTAATTTATAGCAAATTTCTGCTCCGAGCGATCGCAGTGATTTTAAGTTTGAGTTTTGGGGAGATAATTGCTGAAAATTGGGCAAAATTTCTGTTATTTTTTCACCCTGTTTCCTTCAACAGTTCTGAACCATTATTCAAGCAAGATATAAGTTTTTATATTTTCTCTCTTCCCATTTGGGAAATGTTAGAACTTTGGTTAATAGGATTATCTTTATATGGATTGATTAGCGTTATTCTCACTTATTTATTATCAGCAAATAGCCTCAGTCAAGGTATTTTCAGAGGATTTTCCGCACCACAAAAACGCCATTTATTAGGCTTATCTGGCTGTTTAATGTTAGTAGCTGGTTTAAATTATTGGCTGAATCGTTATCAACTGCTTTATTCTGATAATGGAGTCAGCTATGGTGCTAGTTATACCGATATTAAAGCCCAATTACCAGCAGATACAATATTATATTTTTTATCAATAGCTATAGCTTTTTATTTATTATACTTAACTGGATTTTCGAGAAAAAAATCTTCACATCATCCTTGGATAAACTATAGTATATATATGTATCTAACTTTGATAATTACAGGTAACTTCATTTTACCTATGACCGTGCAAAATTTCATTGTTGAACCGAATGAATTACAAAGAGAAAAACCTTATATAGAGCGAAATATCGCGCTGACTCGTCAAGCTTTTAATTTAGATATCGTTGATTCTCAAATATTTAACCCCATAGGAAAACTCACAGCAGAGGATATTAAAGCCAATAATTTAACAATGAGAAATATTCGTCTTTGGGACCAAGAACCATTATTAAAAACTAACCGTCAATTACAACAAATTCGACCTTATTATCAATTTCCTGATGCTGATATTGATAGATATTTAATCAAAAGTAACCCAAAAAAAGACAATCTAGAAAAACAACAGGTATTAATTGCGGCCAGAGAATTGAATTATGAAAATGTCCCTCCCCAAGCGCAAACATGGGTAAATAAAAATATGATTTATACCCATGGTTATGGTTTTACCATGAGTCCTGTAAATACCGTTGCTGCGGGTGGACTACCAGAGTATTTTGTTAAAGATATTAGTCAGAAAGGGAGCGCGTTAAATACTTCTAGTATAGATATTCGTCAAAGTATTCCCATTGATAAACCCAGAATTTATTATGGAGAAATTACTAATACTCACGTCATGACTGGGACAAAAGTTAAAGAATTAGATTATCCCAGCGGTAGTGATAATGTTTATAATACCTACGATGGATTAGGAGGAATAAATATCAATTCTCTATGGAAAAAATGGCTATTTTCTATATATTTAAAAGATTGGAGAATGATATTTACACAAGATTTTTTACCAGAAACTAAAGTATTATTTCGACGAAATATTAATCAAAGGATTCGCACCATTGCTCCTTTTTTAAAGTTCGATAGTGATCCTTATTTAGTTGTAACTGATGCTTATACAGACAATAAAAATCAACAGTTTCCTGGGAGAGAAAACTATCTTTATTGGATAGTTGATGCTTACACAATCAGCGATCATTATCCCTACTCTGACACAGGTAAGGAAGGGATCAACTATATTCGTAATTCCGTCAAAGTCGTAATTGACGCTTACAATGGTACAGTGAGATTTTACATTGCTGATTCCTTAGATCCAATCATTACAGCATGGTCAAAAATATTTCCTCAAATGTTCCAAAACATTAACAATTTACCTGTTAATCTCCATAGTCATCTACGTTATCCAGTAGATTATTTTAAAATTCAATCAGAACGCTTAATGATCTATCACATGACAGATCCTCAAGTGTTTTATAATAGAGAAGATCAATGGCAAATTCCCAATGAAATCTATGGAAGCGAAACCCGTCAAGTTGAACCCTATTATTTAATTACCAGTCTCCCCAATCTTCCCTTTGAAGAATTTATTTTATTACTTCCTTACACACCCAAACAACGGACAAATTTAATTGCTTGGTTAGCAGCACGTTCCGACGGTGAAAATTACGGTAAACTACTATTATATAACTTTCCCAAAGAACGCTTAATTTATGGACAGGAACAAATTGAAGCCAGAATTAATCAAGATCCGGTTATTTCCCAACAAATTTCCTTATGGAATCAACAAGGTTCTAGGGTAATTCAAGGTAATCTTTTAGTAATTCCCATTGAACAATCTTTATTATATGTTGAACCAATTTATTTAGAAGCTACACAGAATAGTTTACCCACTTTAGTCAGAGTCATTGTAGCCTATGAAAACCGCATCGTTATGGCACAAACTTTAGAACAAGCACTATCAGGAATCTTTCAACCAGAACTACCACCTCCACCCCCTATTATTCGTCCCGTTAAAGAAGAAATTACCCCAGGTTAAACTCAGAACTACATCCATTTTAGTTTAAACTATTAAAGTCCTCACAAAAAAGGGTTGAAACGGTAAATATGCTCTACCATTTGGATTTTCAGGTTGAATACCCCGATAACATGAGCCAACAAGAATTGTTTGCTATATGGAGTGAAGAAGCAGAAACAGCAGTCCAAGCTAAACAAGCTGGAATAATAGTTGATTTATGGAAATGTGTTGGTACTCGTCGTGTAATTGCGATTGTTGATGTTCCTAGTCCAGATACATTAGATCAAATTCTTCTAGATTTACCTATCATCAAAAAAAATGGGCAAAAAGTGCAAGTAGAAGTCACTCCTTTAAGGAAATATGAAGACTTTGCTGCTGATATTAAAGCTAGATTAGATCACAGGGAATAGGTAAGTATTGCTGACCTTAGACATCATCTGAAAATTAAATATGCGTTTTTTAGTAGAGATGTTCCATGAAATGTCTCTACTATTCTCTACTATTCTCTACTATTTTTACCGGAGATGTCTAATAATTGTATCCAGCGGTTAATTAATCTGGAAATCTATACAATTCTATCAAAAAAATCCAGTTTGAAACTCGACAGAGTTGACAACTACAACTTGAGATATATATTCAGATGATAAAAATCAACCCTATTGACAGAGATAACTAAATTTTTCTTTTGCTAAACCTATAATTGAAGGTTAAGTTTCACTCATGTCTAGATCAATCACATCAATCACTCACTCGGTTAGAAGCTGGAAATCAGAGGTTTCACAATCAACAATTAGTCCCAATTAAAACACAATTAAAACACAATTAAAACAGACTTGATCTTGGGGGGGGTTGCAAACCTGGTTCTGTGATTTTTGTCAAAGCCATTATAGCTCAATAGGGGAAATAAGATGTATATAAAGCAGGTATTGGAAAATAAACTTGCTCAAAATGCAGTTGAACAAGAAAAAATACAAGTTCAAGTACAATATCACAATATCCAAATACCAGATTTAGCACTATCTTTAGCTCCTCTGGGATTTATTTTTATTTGGGCTATTTTTCTCCTACTTTTTCATAAAATACGCAGCCATACTGATGATAAAATGTACTTAAATAGTAAGATCTTACAAAAAGTTCCCTGTAAAAAATGTCAATTTTTTGCCAATAACCACTATTTAAAATGTGCTGTCAAACCTGATACTGTTCTCACAGAAAAAGCTATGAATTGTGCTGAATACGCACCTAAAAAGGTCAGCTTCCCCCCTAAAAACCTATTTCACTAATATTTCACTAAAATTACCAGAATTACCCTCCTTTTCCTGCTCAAGAGTCAGGAGAGGGTGGGGTATTTTTGTCCCTGGGAAATTTGAAATTTGCTGTAAAAGTTATTTTGATTAATTGCTAAAAAATTAAGTCATATTTAAGGAATAATAATATAAACAATACACATAAATAACAATTCACGAGGATCTTTACATAGGGATTATAGCGGAAAAAAACGAGGAAAAGCTTGCTATGGCTTACTTTTCCCGTCTGCCGATTCTTTATAGAGAGAACACCTGATCACAATATAGCCTTAATTAAGAATATTTGTCAAGTAGTAATAAAAATATTTCTCAATAAAGTCTGACCTCACATCTTACACCTAGACCCGGTTGAACTGCTCAGTGGCCACCTGGGTAGGTTTCAAATTCTGATATTGGATTAGCCCGCGTAGTGTTAAATAGCAGTATGATAGTTTTCTAGAGACTTGCAAATAAAAAATATCCCAAAATTTCTTGTGGTGCAGGCCGAAAAGCCTGCTAATAATAAAAGGACGGGCAAGATGCCCATCCCACAAGATGGGAGCATCTTTTTTTGTGGAGTTATCTTAGTTCTTAATATAATAACGGGCTGCCTTTTTTCTTTATGACGCAACAACAACTGCGTATTTATGTCCCACCTCACCCCTTAATTCAGCACTGGTTGGGAGTTGCCCGTGATGTAGCTACGCCATCGGTATTATTTCGTTCTGCTATCACTGAGTTGGGCAGGTGGCTAACTTATGAAGCTACTAGGGAATGGTTGCCCACCCAAGAAACAATGGTCCAGAGTCCCCTAGCTGCCTGTCCAGCGACTTTTATTGACTCTCGCATACCGGTGGCTGTTGTGCCGATTTTGCGGGCTGGTTTGGGCTTATTAGAGGGATCTGCTGGTGTACTACCTTTGGCTTCAATTTATCATTTTGGTTTAGTACGCAATGAAGAAACCTTAGAACCTACTTGTTATTTGAATAAACTCCCCGAAAAATTTGACCCGGAAACCAGGGTATTAATTACCGAACCAATGTTAGCTACAGGAGGTTCTATAATGGCAGTAATGGCGGAATTAACCCAAAGAGGTGTTGATTCCTCTTTAACTCGGATTGTTTCTGTGGTTGCTGCACCTGTGGCTTTACAAAAGTTGGCTGCTGTCTATCCCGGTTTAACCATTTACACCGCTACTATTGACGAAACGGTTAATGATCAGGGATATATTGTACCAGGATTGGGAGATGCGGGCGATCGCATTTTTGGGACTTAAGCTAGGGTGCAGCTAAGGCTGGAAAATAGCTAAGGTACTTTCAAAGTTGCTTATTTTCTAAAAGGCGTTAAAAATATGAGTCAGCAAGATGGTTTTGGTAGTGGTTTTCTCCTGGGAACATTAATTGGTGGTGTGGTTGGGGGTGTTTTGGGTGCGGTGATTACCTCTAGATTAGACTTAACAGCAAACTCAGAAGAGGATAATGGGTTAACTGTTGGCGAAAATAATGAACCAGGGGCAAATAGAAAAAGACGAATGCGGGCTTCAGCTAATGAAAATTTAGAGATAGAAGCCACCAGGCGATCGCTTGAAGATAAAATCGCCCAACTTAATGCCACAATTGATGATGTGCGGCAGCAATTGGGAAATGTCAAGAGTATTAATATTGGCAATGAATAACCCGGTGTCAGAATCAGGTGGTTATCGAGCGACTTGTACTGAGCTTGCCGAAGTAAGTCGAAATAATGTCCGAGATTAAAGGATGAAGACAGAGATTGTATCACAAATTACCCATTACCAATTACCCATTACCAATTACCCATTACCCATTACCCATTACCCATTACCCATTACCCATTACCAGTAATTAGTAGTTATATTGTATATTGATTACAAGCCACACAATATGACTTGCACTAAATTAAAATCAATCATGAATCTATGTTTGACATTTAACAGGAAAGTCACCCGGCCATGAATTTACTCATTACAACCCTAGCCACTTTTGTCACTTTTTACAGCTATTTGCTGATTATTCGGGTCTTACTAACTTGGTTTCCCACTGTTGACTGGTCTAGTCAACCATTTGCGGCTTTAAGTCAAATTAGTGACCCATATTTAAATCTATTTCGTTCCATTATTCCTCCTTTGGGTGGTATGGATTTTTCTCCTATCCTAGCATTTCTGGCTTTAAACATAGTTGGTGATCTTCTGAATAATTTAGCCCGTATTACTTTAGTCACAGGGTTTTAAGGCACAGGTCACTTACTCAAGATAGTGAGGGTAATTCATAAATTACCTTCACTATATATAATCTAAAATATATCTATATCCAAAGATTACCTTCTGACCTTACCGCTGAAGCCAGCCGCTTTAAACTGTTTCAATTTCAATGGTAAAGGTTGATTACTAGGTACAGAAATTCTCAATTCAAAATCACTGACTCCTGGGGGAACTTCAGCTATGCCACCGAGACGAGTACGATTTTGTAGTATAGGATCATTATTTCTATCATAAATGCGCCCAAAAATGTCCGCATCATAGACGGTTTTATTTGTGCTGTTGTTAGCTTTACCTGTGACTATAAAACAAGTAGCAGAATTTGAACCGCTGCTAGTTACCACTCCAGTCGCTAGTTCTAAAGGACAATCATGGTAGGAAATATCAGATAATTTAATCTGTGTTAAAGCTAAAGCGGTGGGAGTCCCTATCCAGGAAAGTAACCCCATAAAACCAGCAATAACAATGAAGCGAATTGAGTTTAAACGCATAAAATACACCAGTGAAAATTTCTTAAATTTCTTAAATTTCTTAAATTTCTTAAATACTAGACTAATTTCAGGTGCGAGCAATGGCAGGACTTAAGCAACTGATATAATATTCTAACTGGTATTGAGGACTTTAGTCCTGTGTTCGAGATACTAGGAGCTAAAGCCACGATTTTTCTAAGTTGTATACTCAGCGTTAATCCTCACATAATCATAACTCAAATCACAACCCCAGGCTTTACCTGTACCATGACCATTTCCCACACCAACGGAAATTAACACCGTATCTGACTGTAAATACTCACCGTGAACCGCTGCTTTTAAATATGCACTCGCTGCGGCTTTATCAAAAGCTAAAGGTTGACCATTTTCAAAGAGTAAAATATCCCCTAATTTAATGGAGAGGTTGTCTTGTTCAAAAGGTACACCAGACCGCCCCGCAGCCGCCGCTATCCGTCCCCAATTCGGATCATGACCAAAAATGGCCGCTTTCACTAAAGACGAGCCAACAATGGTTTTGGCGATTTGTCGGGCTGATAATTCATCATAAGCACCCGTAACCTGTACCTCTATTAAACAAGTTGCACCTTCTCCATCACGGGCGATCGCTTTAGCTAAATGTTGACAGACATAAGTTAACATAGCTTCTAACTTCTCCGCTTCTGCACCCATTTCCGTAATTGCGGGAGTGCGAGATTCACCATTTGCTAAAGCGATTAAACAATCATTTGTACTCGTATCACCATCCACTGTGATCGAATTAAAACTTCTATCTGCTGCTCTAGTTAACATTTGTTGCCAAAGTGTAGAGGATACAGCAGCATCACAGGTAACAAAAGCTAACATTGTCGCCATATTGGGGTGAATCATTCCCGAACCCTTAGCAATACCACCGATACGCACGGGACGATCATGTATAATGGTTTCTAAAGCAATAGATTTTGTCACTAAATCTGTGGTAATAATTGCCCCTGCGGCTGCATCCGAACCTGTGTCGGAAAGCGCTGCGACTACCTTGGGTATACCATCCCGCAGGATATCCATTTTAATTCTTTGACCAATTACACCAGTGGAAGCTAATAAAATAGATTCCGGGTTAATATTTAATTCCTTCCCTAATAAATCAGCACTTTCTTGAGCGTCCTTAACTCCTTGTTCACCGGTTGCAGCGTTAGCTTGTCCCGCATTACAAAGGATAGCTCTAGCACTATGTTTCCCTTGTAACACTTGCCGACAATAATCTACACAAGCTGCTTTGACATGACTAGTAGTAAATACACCTGCGGCGATCGCTTCCACATCTGATACAATCAAAGCTAAATCTGGTAATCCCGAAGCCTTTAGTCCTGCTGTAATTCCCGCTGCTTTATATCCTCGTGCTGCTGTCACACCACCGGGAATTATTTGCCAATTTGCCATAATTTTGTCCACAATTATTATATTGCCTTTGTTATTAAAATACATTCTGCTGCTAGTTTGATATCAGCGTCCAGTATTTATGTCTATAAGTAATTTTATCTGTTGATGACAATTTTTTTCTCAAAAAATTTCCAACCAACGGACCATAAACCGACCCTAAAGACCATAAGTAATCACAAATTAGCAAATAAATCAAATCATTTATCTTGATCTGCGTTTATCTGCGTTCATTTGCGTTTAATTATCCTCAAAAATAAAAGAGAGCCATTTAATGGCTCTCTAAAATCATCAGGGTGCATCTACCTAGCACATTATATAATTCTAGCGCCAAGGGGTTAAACCCCTTTTTTTTATTTTACCAATAAAAAGAGAGCTAAATTAGCTCTCCCAATCATCAAGTTGCGTCTTGTTATCAGATAATAATTACCCTACATTGGACTATTGAGTTTTTCCTCTACTAATTGATTAGTCAGTTTCGGTTCTGCGCGTTTATCGGTTTTTTTCAGGACTTGTCCCACGAAAAAGCCTTTCAGGTTGGTATTACCTTTGCGGTATTTTTCTACCTGTTGAGCGTTAGTAGCAATGATTTCATCAATAATGGGTTCAAGAATGGTACGATCTGAGATGAGTTCTTGACCAGCAAAAGCCGTTTCTGGAGAAACACCATTTAATAAATCTGTGAGTTTTTCCTTAGCTTGGGCGTTACTGATTTTACCATTTTCAATGCGGGTAATTACATCAGCCAAATTAGTAGCAGTCAGTTTAATTTCTGATATAGTCAGTTTTTGTTTATTCAAGTAAGCCGCAATATCCTGAGTAATCCAGTTAGCTGCGGCCTTGGGATTTGCACCTAAAGCGATCGCCTTTTCAAAATAATCTGCGACTGGTTTATCCTCAGTTAAAACCCTAGTATCATAAGCCGAAAGTCCCCAATTATTCTCATAATCATGGCGTTTTTGGGCAGGTAGTTGGGGTAATTCATTTAACCATGTATCTAATTCTGTTTGAGTAACCTCAATGGGTGCTAAATCTGGTTCAGGGAAGTAACGATAATCACTAGAACCCTCCTTAACCCGCATACTGCTGGTGCGTTGTGAACCTTCTTCCCAGAGACGAGTTTCTTGAATAATTTTCTCTCCTGATTCAATAGCGGCTATTTGACGCTCAATTTCATAATCAATCGCTTTTTGAATCGCACTAAAGGAGTTCATATTCTTAATCTCTACTTTAGTACCAAATTTCTCTTGTCCCACAGGACGCACAGAAATATTCACATCACAACGCAGAGAACCTTCCTGCATATTACCATCACTAACACCAAGATAACGGACAATGCGCCGTAGTTCTTGGGCATATTCAGCCGCTTCTTGTCCCGTCCGCAAATCCGGTTCAGAAACAATTTCCACCAAAGGAACACCAGCGCGGTTATAATCTACAAGAGAGTAGGTAGAACCAGAAAGCCGTTCACTCCCTGCGTGAACAAGCTTACCCGCGTCCTCTTCCATGTGTAAGCGGGTGATACCAATGCGTTTACGTTTGGGGTTTCCTGTATCATCTACCAATTCAATTTCTATCCAACCATGTTCAGCTATGGGTAAATCATATTGGGAAATTTGGTAATTTTTAGGTAAATCAGGATAAAAATATTGTTTGCGATCGAATTTACTATACCGAGCGATTTGACAATTCAAAGCCAAACCGGTTTTAACAGCGTATTCGAGAACCTTAGCGTTAAGTACAGGTAAAACACCTGGTAAACCCATGCAAACTGGGTCAATGTTAGTATTAGGGTCAGCGCCAAAAGCAGTAGAACTGCTGGAGAAAATTTTAGTATTGGTACTGAGTTGACAATGGGTTTCTAAGCCAATAATTGCTTCATATTCAGTTTTAACGGGTGTGGCTGTGGTCATATCCAAGTTTTACAGTTTTTACTCTACAGTTTTTACTCTTTGGTACTATTTTAGCGGTTTTGTTTAGCGGTTTTGTGCCGACACGAATAGGATTTACGCCGCATATCCCATATTTTGCACTTCATTTTGTAATATAGCTTGAATTTTGCTATATGTTGGGAGATACAGCATTGCTGTATCCCAAATCAGGAAACTAAAGCAATCAAAATAAAATCGCTACTAGCAAGGGTAATATCAAGATTCCCTAAACGAGCAAACTCAAACACCGTTCCTGTACCCAAAATATTACCATCCTGATTATAAAATAAACTACCAGTGCTTTGACTATAAACAATCCGGGCATTACTAGCGTTGACCAATTCATCATCATTAACAACTGCGAAATCAGTTAGAGACTGTCCTAAAGTGTTAGTAATGGCATTGAAAGTTCCCAGACTGAGAGCAATTTTGTCCTGTCCGGCATCAAACTGAGTAATATAATCAACACCTAAACTGCTGCTAAATACCCCATTACCTTGGAAGCGATATTGATCATTACCGAGTCCTCCTGTGAGAATATCATCACCGAGTCCTCCCCACAAAATGTCATCTCCTCCTAGTCCTTGCAGTTGGTCATTTCCATCACCACCATTTAAGGTATTATTTAGAGCATTACCTGTGAGACGGTCATTTCCTGTACCACCTGTGGCATTTTCAATCACATTATTAGCAGAGAGAATCAGTTTAAGATTACTATTGACCGTTTGTGAAGTTGCAACACCCAAATTCACATTTACAGCAGCAGTCGTCCCCGTCAAGTCAAGATTATCAATACCCCCTGTGGTCGTTTCCGTAATTGTATCCGTTCCCAAGGGGCTGGAAGCTAGGAAACTATAGGTATCATTTCCATCAAGACCGATCAGGATATTGTTGGCGCTATTACCTTGGAGAACATTACCCCCGGCATTACCTGTACCGTTGATAGCTGCTGTTCCGGTTAAAGTCAAGTTTTCCACACCACTGGGCAGAGTAGTAGTCACAGAAGCACTGAGAGTATCGGTGATGGTTGTGGTAGCCGTTATTGCAGTGCCAGGGGTAGCATTGGTGGCGGTAGTCAAGTTGAGAGTAAAGGTTTCATTAGCTTCATTCAGAGAATCATTGAGAATGGGAATATTGATGACTTGACTGGTAACACCAGGGTCAAAGGTGAGAGTTCCGCTGGTGCTGGTATAGTCTAATCCTGCTATGGCTGTACCGTTAGCAGTGGCATATTGGACGGTAATAGTTTGGGTGCTAGTGCTGGAAAGAGTAACGGTATAAGTAACGTTTTGAGGGTTGGTATTACCTTCAACTATGGTCTGGTTAGCACTGAGGTTAAGATTAGGCAATAAGTCATCATTAGTAATAGTTCCTATGACGGCTGTGGTTGTCCCAATGGTGTAATCTGTTCCTGTTGCCAATGTTAAAGCCACAGTTTCATCACTTTCAACAATGGTATCGGCTGTGGGGTCTATGGTTAAAGTGGCTGTACTTGCACCCGCAGCAAAGGTAATTGTTTTACCTGTTCCGGGTGTTGCACCAGTGTAGTCGCTACTGTCGGCAGTCCCGGCAATGCTGTAATTGACGGTTAAAGCATTGGTGGTAATACTACCAGATCGGGTGAAGGTGTAAATTAGGTTGGTTGTACCGTCTTCACTAACGCTGGTGGGGGATACTGCTAAGGTAATGATGGGAAGAGTATAGCTAAAATAAGTTCCTGTGAGACTCAAACCTGTTTGATTTCGGACTATACCAATGAGTTCATCTAGTTCTGTTCCGGGTTTATTGATTAATATTTGAGTGTCCACACTGACAACAGCCAGGAGGTAATTACTGCTTGTTCCTTGCAGTTGAATAATATCTCCGATGTTGAAGTCGGTAATGTCGGCATAGTCGTTACTACCATTAGTTAGAGTATTGCCATCATCATAATAAACCTTGGTAGCATTTCCTAAGATAAAGCGATCGCTTCCTGCTCCACCTGTGAGGATATCTTTCTCTCCTAATCCGGGAGTAAGACTTGCTCCATTACCTGCATCAATAGTGTCATTACCATCACCCGCATTAATGCTATCGTTCCCATCTTCAGTATTAATGGTATCGTTCCCAGTACCTGCATTAATGCTATCATTCCCA
>NZ_JACJQS010000048.1:0-29697 GCF_014696755.1 Anabaena sp. FACHB-1391
TTTTAATGATATGTATTCTCATTAAGCTTATTTCTCTTTAATTGATCGTTAGTTATTATGTACTACTATCTCTGCTTTTTTGATCTGTGACAGTTCAGGGTGCGGAATGTGGGTTAAATTAGTAGTGCCAGCACTGGGGGAAATATTACCAGTAGCGACCTCAGTATTGCTGGAGTCTTCTACTTTGGCTGTGATGACATCAATATCACTGAATTCTTTGGTTGTAAAGTCACTGCCATTATTTTCAATAGCAGTAACGGCAAATTTTACGCCAGTATTGCAGGTAACGTTGATGTTACCCACAGTGTCAGTTTCTAATCTGAGGGGGTTGAGGGTGCCGTCAATGATGTTTGTTAAGGTTCCGGCTGTGATGCTGTTGACGGCGCAAGTTGCGGGAATAACACCGAAAAAATCAACATCAGCAGTTTGGGCTTGGGCTTGGGAATTGAGGGCTATACTGCTTAAAGCGGTGATAACAGTGAAGAAGGTAAGACGACCTAGATTCATTTTTTTTATGACTAAGGGTAGATGAGGTAATTTGATCTGTACATTAATAAGACGTTTGAGATACCCAATTTGTGATTTATTTTTTTACTGAACTTTTTTGGGTAATAAAGGCTACTCTACTTTCACTCTCTAGGAAGGGGAGGGGACTATTTTATTCCATTAGGGTCTTCAAATTTTACTGAAACCGCATAAGTGGGTTAGCGTTAAAAATTGGCTATTATATAGCGAACTGCTTGCAGCAGCGCTTCGCTATCGCTGTGCTACACCCAAAGTCTTTACCAATGGTGCGTTACTAATAGCTAACACACCCTACTACTTGGCTATTATATAGCGAACTGCTTGCAGCAGCGCTTCGCTATCGCTGTGCTACACCCAAAGTCTTCACCAATGGTGCGTTACTAGTCGCTAACACACCCTATTTCTAAATATTTTAAGATAGTTCTTCCTTATCAAGGTAACGATAACATATTTAAAATCCTTTGTCAATACCTAAAAAGCAAATTTTTCCCTGTTCCCTGTTAAGAGTTCCCTGTTAAGAGTTCCCTGTTAAGAGTTCCCTGTTAAGAGTTCCCTGTTAAGAGTTCCCTTGTGAAGGGAAATTACTGCGGTGTGATCAGAACACTGACACGGATTTTGTAGATTCCTTGTGGTAATAAGCCGGAAATATTGGTAATCTCAAGGTAAACTGGATACTCTTTACCACTAGTGACTGCTGCTTGAACTGCACTTGCTACATTCAGCGGATAAACTGGGGTAGACCTGCCACTAGGTGAAATTTCACTTTGAATCAGGAGATTATCACCATCTTTGACTTTAGCGTTGATCAGATCAAGATCGTTATATGTTTTACTGCCAGATAAAACCGTACCGTTATCAGTAATATTGGTAATGCTCAAGACGATGCCAGTAGTGTGAGTAATATTTAATATCGCTGGTGTAGGATCATCACTTTGAAATTCTTGCTCAGGGGTGTTTTCAATAGGACCTGGACTGGTGCTGTTAATCTTGACAACGGATGGTATGGTGCCTGTAAAGTTTATATTAAGATCTTCGGCTGAGGCTTTGAGTGGAAAAGCAGCAGCAATAATCACAGCTAAACTTGTACTTACTGTAGTCTGGTAGATCATGATTAAGAATTGACCATAGGAAAGTTGATATGAGGGAGGAGAACGAGAGGGAATAACTTTGGCTACTCTTTGGTTCATACTATGAATGTACGCTTTTTGGCAACTTGGAGTTTTAATTGCTGTGGGGTAGCGAACTGCTGGCACCAGTGCCGCGATTTTTTCTGCTAAGACGATATTAATCTGGTCAAAAAAGTTAGGGAAAATTCTCTGTTTTTCAGGGAATACAGTATACACAGAAGTTGAATTATCCTCCTTTTCTCCTGCTTGAGAAGGGAAACCAACATCTAGTTTCTTTTCCTGGTCAAGAGGAGGGTTAGGGTGGGGTAAAACCTGACTATTAACGGCTTCTGGTAATTCTTCCTGGTTGGATAATTCTAAAATCGGTAATTCTATATTTTCAATATTAGCTAATCCTATTTTAGTGATCTGATCAGACTCTTTATTTCTGTCAATTTGAGAAACAACCTCAAATTTACGCCTGTCTTCCCCGGTATAATCTTGATGATATCGCTGTTTTAAAATTATCCGAGCTTCATGAATTCGCCTACGTACATTGCAGCAGGAAATATTCAGTTTTTGTGCAATTTCTATATATGATAGTTCTTCTTGAAAGTATAAAATAAAAGTATCACGTAGTATGGGACGTAACTCATCAATCCAAACAGAAAAAATTTTTTCCAGTTCTTGTTGCGTAGCCACAAACACTGGATTTTCCTCTTCTTTAGTCACCAATAATTCTGCATTTCTATCACTAATAACTTCCCGATTATGACAATATTGGATAGTCTGATAACGCTGTCTTTGCAGATCAAGACAGAGATTATAAGTTAGTTTTGTTACCCAAGGTTTAAAGTTGATCACTTGTACCTGATGGATACGTATTTTCGCCTCAGCTTTGAGCATAGCTTGACTTAAAACATCTTCAGCATCAGGAACGTTACCCATCCACTTCACACAAGCTTTGTATAAATATTCATTGTGATCCATCCACAATGACCAAAACTCTGATGTCATCATAACAATACAATTATAGTTGTATAGTTGGTTGACTATAAAGCCATCTTAGAAACGATGCATTGAGCTTGTATCCGATTTTTCGGTCAGCAAAAAATGTATCTTTCTTATCAAGTTTAGAATAATACGTTACAATTGTCAATAATTTTCAATAATTTTGATGTTATTGACAATATTGATGCTGAAATTCTGTATTGTGGTGTATTAAGTAGGATATGGCAGATAGTATCATAACCAATGAACAATCATTACACTTCATTGCGAAATCAGCAACCAGACAAAAAACATGATAGATTTTAATCTAGTACGGCTATTACACCAATTTACGAAGGAGAACACAGTGACAATGGAATCAAACGTATTAACGGGCGCAACTGTAGACAATCAAGATATCAGCGACTATGTTGCCCATTTACAGTTGCACATGACACTACAAGCTCGCAACTTGGTTCCCAACTTCCAACAAACTATACAAGATTCTCGTCAGCAATTACTTCATCAAACCCAAGCAGACTTTGAAAAGTTTGCTTCTCGTCAAAGTCTATAGAAGGTCTGTGGATTTAAAAGTATTTTTAGCAGAATTAACATACAATAAAAGCAGATATTTGTGGTTTTCACCCTAGGGGTATAATCGCAGTTTCTGCTTTTGATATTTTTTACGTATTTAGTCAAGGTTTAATTAAGGGAATCACTCTTTGGAAACAAGACATCAGGGTAAAAACCCGTTAAAATAAATAGAAAATAAATAGAAATAATTGTAGTATAACATCACTATCATATTTTGTTTTTGTAATTTTGTTTTTGTAAAGGTTAAATAGCGGCTGGAATTAAAATGAATCCACTACTCCCTCGAAACCTCAGTGTTATTATCAGACCAGTCCAACATCGAGATTTGGACGGAATTGAATCCTTGACTCAAGAGTCATTATCCCACCTTTCCCCCCAAGCAGCTACTGAATCTATGGGTGAAATGCAGTGGCTACGGCGCTGGTATGGATTACTTAAATTCTTGAGTTGGTTTCCTAACCCATTACAATACCGCTTCTGGGGCTATATCGCTGAACAGGGACGAATGCTGTTAGGAATGATTCAAGTATCACCTTTTAACCGGACTCGTAGCACTTGGCGCGTTAATCAAGTCATGTTAGCACGAACCGGCGATCGCATGGGGGTAGGTTCTCAACTACTACGCCATTGCTTTGAATCAATTTTAGAAGCGCGGACGTGGATACTAGAAGTTAACGTTAATGATGTGGATGCCTTAGCACTTTATCGGCATAATGGATTTCAACGTTTAGCAGAAATGACATACTGGGAAATTAGTCCGCAGTTATTAGCCGAATTAATCCAAACCGAACCAGATTTACCCAATCTCTTGCCAGTGAGTAATGCTGATGCTCCTCTATTATATCAATTAGATACAGCATCCATGCCTCCTTTAGTCAGGCAAGTATTTGATCGTCATACCCACGACTTTAAAACTACCTTGTTTGGGGCGATAATTGATGCTGTCAAGCAGTGGACGAGCAAAACTGAAGTTGTCAGTGGCTATGTGTTTGAACCCCAGCGCAAAGCAGCTATTGGTTATTTTCAGATCCAACTGCACCGTACCGGGGCAAATCCTCATGTAGCAACTCTCACAGTTCATCCCGCTTATACTTGGTTGTATCCTGAATTATTGTCTCAATTAGCTCGCATTGCTCAAGATTTTCCCCAACAAGGGTTACAATTAGCTTCTTCAGACTATCAACCAGAACGGGAGGAATACTTAGAGCGTATTGGTGCTAAACGTCGAGAACATACCCTGATCATGTCTCGTTCTGTGTGGCATAAACTCAGAGAATCGAAATTTGTCTCCTTAGAAGGGATTCAGTGGCAAGAAATGTTACAGGGACTACAACCAACCCGCAAACCCATACCAGGGGGAATGTCATGGATACCGCAAACACAACAGGTACAGCCAGAAAGAGCTATACCAAACCAGTCAGAAATTGTCAGTTTCACTCATAAAAGTTCTCATATAGATACACCCCCTCTACTAGACTCAGCCACAGATCAACTCCATGAACAACAATAACGTGATTTCTCCACAGCAATCAAAATCATTTATCTCCGCTTTGGGTGTCGATGTTGGTAGTAAACGCATCGGTTTAGCGGGATGTGATGGGACTGGTTTAATTGCTACGGGTATCACCACGATTGAGCGTCGTTCCTTTGTCGAAGATGTAGCACAAATCCAGCAAATAGTCAACCAGCGACAGGTACAAATTCTTGTGGTTGGTTTACCATATTCAATGGATGGTACTATTGGTGTTCAAGCCCGTCACGTGCAAAAATTTGCCTCTAGACTGGCTTCGGCGCTCAAACTTCCCTTAGAATATATGGACGAAAGATTAACTTCCTTGCAAGCAGAACAACTGCTGATAGCTGAGAATCGTTCCCCGTCTAGAAATAAGGGTTTAATAGATCGTAAAGCTGCTGCATTGATTTTACAACAGTGGTTAGATGCTAGACGCAGTTTAGTACAGGGGTCAGTAACATTTACTGATGAGTGACCCCTTTTTACATGGTATTCTAAAAGCTATTACTTCTATCTCTGAATTTATGGTTGACATCAACTGTCCGCAAGCAGTTTGATGATTTCCATATTGAAGAGTATTAGATTTTATGATTACAGCTACATAATTCAAGTATGAATTCATCTCCATTTCCCGAAGACAATGATCACGATTCCGAAAGTTCCCTGATTTTAACAGATGAGCTAAAACGAACCCTAGAATGTTACATTGAACATAATCTCTCCGTAGATGGAGAAAAGTATGTTCTGCTTTTGCCCGTAGATACACCGATAGAAATATTTGCTTGGCAAACTGATGGCGATGAAGAAGAAGCCGTATTAGTAGAAGATGATGATATCATTGAAGAAATATTCGGCACGGCTCAAGCAGTTCTTTCTGAGCAAAACCTGATTCTCAAGAATACTGCTTATGCTTTAACCGTAGCAGGGGAGTTACCTCCTGAAGACGAATCTAAATTCTTCACTTTAGAAATTGAAGACGAAGAAAACGGTTTAGAACCAGAGCAATTAATGGAAATTGCCAATTTTTATCATGACGACCAGGAGTATGCAATTTATACTCCCCTAGACCCCCTACTCTTTTTTGCGAGAATTACTAAAACTGGTGAACCAGAATTACTTTCTCCCGAAGAGTTCCGTAAATTTCAACCCCTCTTAGAAGAACATCTTTTTAATGAAGTTGAGTAATTAATTCCAAAATTTAAGCATCCAGGAGCGAGGAATCAGAAGACTGGCAAAATTCTCACCCCTTGCTCCCATGCTGAAAATGGTGTTGCTAAATTGAAATCTGAAATTGCTCAATTCAACCTTGGCAACTCTAATTGTTCGTGATTTAAGTAGGTTAACGGAAAAAACCAACATAAGTAACGAAAAGTAAAGTGGCCTAAAACCTCTTCCCTGTTCCCTGTTACCTGTTCCCTGTTCCTTTGTCATAACGACAATTTTTCACGCCAACCTACTTAGCGAATTTGCGTGAGATACTCACAATCTCATGGTAACTATACAAAAATTATGACTCGCAACCATCTATTACAGCCTAACTTAATTTTAGCGGGTTCAGTTTTGACACTGACACCAGACTTAATCCAACAATATGGGCTAAAGGGGCTAGTATTGGATGTGGATGAAACTTTAGTACCCATGACCACAAGTTCTACTTTCCCAGAATTGCAAGCATGGGTAGAAGAAATCCGTAGTCGTACAGCATTGTGGTTAGTTAGCAATAATTTAAGTGAATCCCGAATTGGTGGTATTGCCCGTTCCCTAGAACTACCGTACTACTTAGGCGCGGCCAAACCCTCCCGGCGGAAAATTCGGGCTGCTTTACAAGGGATGAATTTACCCGCACATCAAGTGGGTATGGTGGGCGATCGCTTGTTTACAGATGTATTAGCGGGTAATCGTTTAGGAATGTTTACAATTTTAGTAGAGCCAATTATCCATCCTGATTTTACAGCCATCCGTTCCCATCCTATCCGCAATATTGAAGTTTGGATATCAGAGATATTAGGTGCATCTATTATCGGCAAAAAACACAGGTGATCAGCTTTTCCTGCAATACAAATCTTTACAAAGATTCATAATTGATCAGGAAAGTAAATATAAAGAAATACTTAAGAAAGTCCCTATTTTTGAAAAAATAGGCGATTATTAATTTTAATAACATCAGGGTCAGCCGAAAAAGACCCTAGCGGATAATAGATAAATATAAAACCGTACAGCGTCAACCTTCACCATAGAGGGATTGGCGCTGTACATTTTGCATATTTTATATAAGTAAGTTGGTGGGAAGGAAGTCAATTACTGCTAATACAGATTTGGGTAATAACTTTTCTTTAAACCAAACAATTCTTGCGGGAACATTATCTAATTTGACTCCAGCTTTTTCTAAGTTCAACCTTTCGGAAATTGCTAAAATTAAATTATCGCAATTTGCCCGTTTTATTTGGTAAAATTTCTTTTGTAAATATTCTGGTCTCCAATAACCAATTATTTCTAAAATAAATACCCGTCCGTCTGCATGAACTAATCGAAAATCGGGAATCATCACACTACCAGGAATGGGAATTAAATTAACTTCTCTCTCTAATATCCAACCACTTTTTAAGCCATCCCATTTACTAGCAAAAGATTCCTCCAACATACTATCATAAGGTTTACCTGGAGGATAATGGGAGACTAATCCACATTCAGAATTAAGGCTAAAACGTCCTATTTTCAAATCATTTGTGTAAAAATCACGAGTTTGTAAAGTCGCTGATAAACTCCATTTTGTCACATGAAGTAAAGCGGGAATTAACTTGGCTATAGCTAAACCATAACGGGTACTGGAAGTAAATAAACTTGCCGGACCATCTACAGTAATCGTAAAACCATGATCTGCATCACCTTCAATATAAGCCATTAATTGAAATAGCTTTAAATAACGAAACAATAGTTTATATTCTCCGGGAACATTGCGATGAGCATTTAATACTAATTGACTAGCTTTATAAAAAACTCCTTGAATTTGAGATAAATTATAACGATGTAAAACATCTTCTGGTTTGGGAGCATCAAAAGCAGTTAGAATTTTATTTTCTGATAAATCTGCGTAAAGTCCGTCTCGTATTTGTATAGGTAAAATTTCTTGGTTGAGTTCTTGACTTAAATCAGCCGCAATTTTATTTAAAGTAATATCCGTTAATTCTCGACTACAAGTAGATTTTGCTGCTAAAGTAAATACCCTTTCTCTTAACATTGCTGGTTCGAGAGGACTGACTATTTCAAAAGTACAAAAACTGCTTTTCAGAATATAAGCTAAACCCCGTTTCATGCGGTAATCTGTAGTATCTCCTTCAAAGTCTGCTAATTGACGTTCTAATAATCCTTGAGTTTTCCCGACTGCTTCCTGAAAAAAACTAATTAAATCCCTGGCTAAATTCAAATGTTTATGATCAAGTTTCAGTCTCTTCGGAATAATTTCCTCGCCGTTTTGGCGGTGTATCAGTAAGTCCGTTGGTAACATCTTTCTTTTTAGTTGAATAGTTAATTTCTAATTGTTCTGCTGCTTTTAAATCGCTTTTCTTTGCTCCACCATAAATAACTTGTAAATTTGCCTTTTTCGGTTTTTCTTCCTGAGTGTTATTTTCTCCCCTGCGTCTGGCTGAAGTTCCCTCCTCGTTTGTATCTTCGGCTATGACTTCATATAAAATTGCTTGTTTATTTGCTAAATTTCCCTTGCGTAAAATTCTCCCCAATCGTTGAATATATTCCCGGGTTGAACCCGTACCTGATAGAATAATCGCAATACTGGCTGCGGGAACATCTACACCTTCATTTAAGACATGAGAAGCAACTAAAGTATTATATTCACCTGCTTTAAATTTAGTTAAAATTTCGTGTCTTTCTTTCACTGGTGTTTGATGAGTAATTGCGGGAATTAATAAATCTTGAGAAATACGATAAACTGTAGCATTATCAGCAGTAAAAATCAAAATTCTTTCGGGATAATGGGTGGTTAACAAGTCTACAAGTACCCGCAATTTACCATCAGTTCCCAAAGCGATTTCTTTGGCTTGACGATGTGCTAACATTGCTCTACGTCCAGGTTGGGATCTTGCACTCATTTGTACAAACATTTGCCAACCTTGGATACTTCCTAAAGAGATTTTTGATTGTTTTAAAAAATCATTGCGAGTTTGAATTAACTGATTATATTTTTCTCGTTCTAATTGGGATAATTTAACTTTAATTTGCACAATTTCATGAGCAGCTAAAGCTCTACCAGCTAAATCTTCAGCGCGTTTACGATAAACTTCCCTACCAATAAGAAGATTTAAATCAGTGTGTTTACCATCTGTACGTTCCGGGGTTGCAGAAAGTCCTAAACGATAGGGAGCGATCGCATATTCAGCAATAACTCTGTTAAAATCTGTAGGTAAGTGGTGACATTCATCAAAAATTATCAAAGCATATTTATTACCTAAACTTTCCCCATGAATAGCCGCACTATTGTATGTAGCAATTAAAATCGGTGTTCTATCCCGTGAACCACCCCCCAGTAAACCTACCTCCTGGTCAGGAAAAGCTGCTACTAAGTGAGCATACCACTGGTGCATTAAATCCAAAGTTGGGACTACAATTAACGTGGTGCGCGGTGTGGACTGCATAGCCATTTGCGCCAAATAGGTCTTACCTGCTGCTGTTGGTAGCACAACTACCCCCCGTCGTCCAGCCAGTTTCCAAGCCGCTAAAGCCTCATTTTGGTGGGAATAGGGGGTCATTTCTACACTAGCTACCAACTCCAGGGGATAAAAAGCTTTAGCTTCATCAATAAAATCCGTAGCTTCGGCTTGAAGCGTTTCAACTAAGGAACGGTATCTTATGGCCGGAATACGAAACTTTTCTACTCTATCATCCCATGTAGCATAATCTATCCAAGTTTTACTCCGTGGTGGTGGGTGTAAAATTAATGTACCACGATCAAAAGTTAAAGTAGGGTGACGAGCCATTTTTCTCTGAATAAGGTTATAGAGTTACACTGATGTAACTACTCATAACGCAAAATGGGGATGATAATTAAATAGGGTTGGCATGAAAAAACCAAACTGTGTAAAGAAATGTAAAATCGCTGAAAACTTCTTTACTTTTGCCTCTTCCCTCTTGCCTCTTGCAACCGTGCTATTAATTTTATGTTTATATGTTTATGTGAAACCCTTGGAACTGCGTACTTTTAGCAATTACCTAAACAACAGCAGACAACCAAATTATAAACGTAGCTCCTGGGCTGTGAGATGATGTAATAATTGAGTCAATTGCTGGACTGAAAACCTCTATATTTCCCTGCATTTCTGCTATTAACTGTTGAGCAATAGCAATTCCTAAACCAGTCCCAGGAATTGCTGTTTGTGCTTGTACACCTCGGTAATGTCTTTCTCCCAGATGTTCTAAGTCTTCCGGGGGAATACCTGGTCCTGTATCACTAATCGCAATACCTTGGAAATTTCCCTTTTGTTGCCCACATTGTACCAATATCTTACCACCTGCTGGGGTATATTTCAAAGCATTATCTATAATATTACTCAATACTTCTCGCAAGGCTTTTTCATTTACCCTGACTAAAGGTAAATGATTAGGAATTTCCGTAATTAGTTGTAAATTTCGTTCTTGGGAAATAGCTTGAGCCGATATTAACAAAGGTGCTAATAAATCCGCTACAGAACAATTAGTTAACTGTTCTCCTGTTCCTGGTAACAATAACACAGGTTTCCCTTGTTTTTCTGCATTTTGATTTTGGTTGATTACTACCTTTGACTCTGGGAGGGAAAGAGGTGTTAAATTGGCTGTATTTACCGTATTTAAATCAATCACCTGATCAAACTTTTGCAATAACTCTTGTAAGCGATCGCTCTCCCGGACTATACTGGTTGCTACCTCCCGATTAGGATCTACCGCTCGCATTCGCTTAAATAGGAGTTTACCAAAAGTGCGGATAGCAGTCAAAGGGTTACGAAACTGATGTAAGAGATTATCTAATAAGTCTCGTTGTTCCTCTTGGAGAATTTGTTCTTGCTGGAGTTGATGTTGCAACCAAGCCCGACGTTGATCTAAAATGCAAGCGATCGCTAAAGTTTTCCCAATGCGTTCAATTTCCCCCTCCTCCCGTTGGTTCCATTCCCTATCTTCCCTCGCAGTCACTAATAATCCCATCATTACACCCTCATAAATCAGGGGGGAAACAATTTGGTGATGACTGAGTGAATATTCATCTTGTTTATCTTGTATATTTTGTTCTTCTGTTGCTGCTGCTGAAGCTGATGAATACTCAGATACTGAAGTCGGTTTTAACAACCTCATTGCTTGATTTGGTAATGCTAAAACATGAGCAAGTCTGACTGGGTAACTGTCTTCTTGTTCACCATACTCATCACTAGGATTTAATGCTATAGTTTCTGGATACACCATCACCGGAATTAGTCGTGCCTCACCTGTAGGTTTTTCTACCAATTCCTGTGTTAAATAAACTACGCTAAAAGATGCTCCCATACCTTGGGCTAACAGGGTTATTTGCTCTCGACATAAAGCAAGAAAATCAGAACTGGCAGACATTAGCATTAGTTGCAGGAATTTAGGAGGTAGAAAAGTTGCAGTCACTAGCAGTTTAACAAAAATAAACTCTTACACGACTTAAAGCCAGATAAAAGTGGTGCATAGCCCATAGCTGATCAAAGTGTCTGTATCTAGTCTAATCTAGTAATGGATGATTGGTAATAGACAATGGGTAGTAGACAGCAGTTTTTTTTGAATTTTTATTCTTGATTTTTATTGTTTTTTCTTTATTGTATCAAAACATTAAAAACTATTGATTTTCTCAGATAAAAAATATATAATGACGACTGATTTTGTAGCCACAACTACAATCTATAGCTGGAAACAGGAGGACAATAGGTTGGCAAGGAGACGCAAGCGGAAAAGTCGTCGTCGGCAGGAAGGACGACGGATACTGGAACACATTCCCCAGTACAGCATCGAAAGTGGCGAAGATAAACCTGTGACAGCAGCAAGAAAGTTTATTCACGCTGAAGGTATTATGCCACCCGCGCTACTACTAGTAAAACGCAATGAACACACAACAGACCGTTATTTCTGGGCGGAAAAAGGTCTGTTCGGTGCTCAATACGTAGAAGAAAATCATTTCTTGTTTCCTAGTTTGAGGAGTTTTGAATCACCAACAGTAACATTACCAGCATCAGTACCAGTAACATTACCAGCATCAGTACCAGTACCAGAACTAGTAACAGAACTAGTACCAGAACTAGTAACAGAACTAGTACCAGAACTAGTACCAGAACTAGTACCAGAACTAGTACCAGAACTAGTACCAGAACTAGTAGCAGTATCGGAACTAGTTGCCGTAACTGTTAATTAAACAACAAATGACTATCATATCTCCTAAATGTGGCTTCTGGCTCTGACAATAATTAACTGGCAATTTTGATCAGGTTCTTCAAAAATTCCATTTTTTTTAATTTTGTGGTCGAATTGTCAAGCAGGTTTAAACACTGTTTAAACGACTTCTCTCAAGTCATGGCATAATTAACTCCTCATCAACTCGGTTTAGTTGTATGAATCAGTTCATTATCAGCTTACACAGCGGAGAATAGCGACAGAGCCAAGGAAATCCAAAGATGAGGTACAAATTCATGATCTCACTAAGGACTACTATCAAGCTCTGTCCACCAATTTAGATTTTTCCTCATTACATCCCAGTCGTCAGGAAAATTTACAGCAGCAGCAGTATTTTCTCCTCCTCACTGCCAATTTGCTCAAAAGTTTAGTCAGAATTCTACATGAGTAGAGATATAGATGCTCATTTTTTTCATCCCCAACAATCAATCAAGTGTCAAGCACCTTTAGCTGTAATGCCCCTTGTAACTCAGCAAGTTCATCTCTATGGGCAGTAACAGTAATTACACTTGATAAATTTTGTCCACTGCGGATATTTTCTATCTGTAGTGACACCTTCTCAAGTCTTCCAGATTTTTTCCAATACAATAGACCACTTAAAGGTGAAAATAGGATTATTACCGGAAAAAACCGCCCAAAATCAGGAAAAAGCATGGATAAAACTAACGACAAACAACCTAAACCCACCGCTGCTAATGTAGTTAAAAATATAGCTAAAAACCAACTAGGTCTAACAAATCCTTCAAATGTGACTTGATTTTTTGGAGAATCTACCGCTAATACTCGATAAGCACGAGTGCGAAAATAATCCTTTAATGAAGTCATTAACGTATTTTCATCCTCTTGTGAAACTAAACGCATCACTTCTGTGCGGTCTTTAGTTGAAGCCCGAATAAAGAAAAACAACCCAACTGATAACAACAAAGTTAACAGGAAAGTAGATTGCAAAACAGCGGCATCCATAATTAATTTTTAAGTCTGAAATTTTCAGTAGACTTAAACCATTATCAATTATTCTGGAATCAGAGAACAAACGGAAGTTTGTTTTTAACTTTTAACTTTTAACTTTTAACTTTTAATTTTTATATGTCACAAAACTCGGAAACACCATCACCTAACATCCGGGCTATAGCCCAACAATTTCGTCTAGCAGGTTGGATTAGTTTTTGGATTCAGTTAGTATTAGGGGTAATATCTGGGATAATAGTTTTATTATTTGGCATTTTTAGCCAAAAAGCGGGTAGTCCTAGCAATAATCCAGGGACAGGCTTCGGTGTATTTTTAGCAATTTGTGGTATCATCCTCCTGGGTGCTGGTATTTACTTGGCTTATCGCTACACCAGAATTGGTAAACAACTAGAATCACCTAATCCTACTAATCGTCCTCGTAAAGCTGAAACCGCGCAAGTATTAAGATTAGGACTATGGATAAATTTAAGCGGAACTTTAGTGACTTTATTGGGAGCGCAAGCGATTGTTGGTACATTGGTAGCTAGGTCTATATCTCCTCAAGCAGTAACTACACAATTATTTGATCCAACGCGGATTATTAGCGGTTTAGATATGCTTATAGTTCAAGCGAATACTAATACTGTATCAGCGCATTTTGCAGGTTTAGTAGCATCTCTGTGGTTAATGAATCGTATTACTAGGTAATTTATAATTGATTTATAATTGATTTATAATTGATAGTGGTTGTAGTATCCTAATCTCTAAAAATAGGTAGTTCTAAAATAAATCCTGGTAAAACATCTTCTCCAGATAAAGTTGTTGGTAATGATACTATTTCTACAGATTGATTGTGACGATAAATTTCTACTTGTTGATTTTGAGGATCAATTAACCAACCTAAACGTAAACCACTATAAAGATATTCCTGCATTTTCTCCTGTAATTGACTCAAAGAATCAGTGCGCGATCGCAATTCTATCACAAAATCAGGACAAATTTTAGGAAACTTTTCCCGTTCTTCAACACTTAAAGATTCCCAGCGTTCATTAGCTATCCAAGCCACATCAGGAGAACGTTTACCACCATGGGGTAGAGTAAAAACAGTGGAAGAACTAAATACTTTTCCGAGTTTATTTTGAAGATTCCATAACCAAACATAACCATTAAAATCTGATTCTCTATTACCACTAATTGCACCAACTGGAGGCATAATTATTAATTCTCCTTTAGCAGTTTGTTCAAGTTTCCAATCTTCATTAATTTGACATAGTTGATAAAATTGATCATCACTTAATCCCACATTTTTGATATTTAAAACAACCGCTTCAGATGTCATCATTACTGATCATCTCCTTAAAATTAGGTCAGATATCCGACTTCTTCAAGAAATCGGGAATCTTGTACTTCTCATAACTCCTAGCATAGCATCAGTTTGAGGTAACATTGACTGGAGACACAAAACTCAACATTTTATCAATTTAACCCTTGGTTAATCTCTTGGGTTTCACTGCGTTCTACCCAACCTGCGATTTTGACAATTTTTAGGTTTTGGGAAAAGATACAAAATAAGATATGTTTGGGTTAATTTTCAGTTAAATTGACACTGATAACTGTTGCTAAACCCGTACAATTAACAACTGACAACAAACAATTAACAAAAAATGCTGGATATTAAACAAATTAGAGAAAACCCCCAACTCGTACAAGAGAAATTAAACAGCCGTAACGGTAAATACGACATTCAACCTATATTAGATTTAAGCCAACAACAACGGGAATTAGAAGGTAAACGCAGTCAACTACAAGCCCGCAGCAACGAAATTGGCAAATTAGTCGGTCAAAAAGTAAAATCTGGAGTTGTTGATCCTCAAAGTCCAGAAATACAAGCTTTAAAGGACGAAGGAAACGCCATTAAGACCACATTAAGTGACTTAGAACCCCAGGAAAAAGAGTTAAAAGCCCAAATTCACGAATTACTGTTAGCACTTCCGAATTTACCCAGTGATTTTACACCCCTTGGTAAAAGTGAAGATGATAACCAAGAAGTGAGAACATGGGGAGATGAATATAAACCCGCAAATCCGCATATTTTACCACATTGGGAAATCGGGGAAAAATTGGGGATTTTGAACTTTGAAAGAGCGGTAAAAATTGCCCAAAGTCGGTTTGTGAGTTTGATTGGTGCTGGTGCGGCTTTAGAAAGAGCGTTAATTCAATTTATGCTGTCTAAACATATTGAAAATGGCTATATAGAAGTTAGTCCACCATTGTTAGTAAATACAGATTCTTTAACAGGTACAGGACAATTACCTAAATTTGCGGAAGAGAGTTTTAAATGTGCAGAGGATGATTTGTGGTTAATTCCTACTGCGGAAGTGCCGGTGACTAATTTGTATCGGGGGGACATTCTTAACGCAGAAGAATTACCAATTTATCATACTGCATATACGCCATGTTTTCGGCGGGAAGCAGGAAGTTATGGCCGAGATATGCGGGGTTTAATTCGGTTACATCAATTCAATAAAGTGGAGTTAGTGAAATTAGTAAAACCCGAAGATTCTTTTGAGGAATTAGAGAAGTTATTAGCAAATGCTGAGAGTATTTTACAGGCTTTAAAATTGCCTTATCGAGTGATTAATTTATGTACTGCTGATTTAGGTTTTTCGTCCACAAAAACTTATGATTTAGAGGTATGGTTGCCATCTTCTGGGAAATATCGAGAGATTTCTAGTTGTTCTAATTGTGTAGATTTTCAAGCCAGAAGGGCGGATATTCGGTTTAAGGAAGCGGGGAAGAAAGGGACGCAGTTTGTGCATACTTTAAATGGTTCTGGTTTAGCTGTGGGTAGGACTATGGCCGCGATTTTGGAGAATTATCAGCAACCAGACGGGACGATTAAAGTACCGGAGGTGTTGCGATCGTTTTTGGGTCGGGAGGTTTTGTAGTTTAGGTTAAAAGCAAATTTTTTCGGATTTGGAATAGTTTATTTTTGTTAAAATGGTATAATTATTCCAAATCAAATATTTCAGTGAATACAGAGTAATACAGCTTTAAACATTATGAAAGTCAAATCTATTTCATTTAAAAACTACAAAGCATTTTATGAAGAGCAAACAATGCAATTAAAACCTATTACCATTTTGATAGGTAAAAATAGTTCTGGTAAAAGTTCTATTGCTAAATTATTTACTTTGCTGGAAACTTCCCTCAAGTGCGATCGCTAATCTTGTAGTGCGATCGCTAATCTTGTAGGGTGCGTTAATGAAATGTAACGCACCGTCTTTTATTGATATTTAAATGTCAGTAATTCACCGTCTTTTATTGATATTTAATCGGTGCGTTACGCTATCGCTAACGCACCCTACGTTAATGTAGGTTAATCATACAAATCGCTGGATGGGATATCGAGAATTACATTAACACCCCAATTTCGAGGATAAATTTCTTGCTTCATAAATCTATGAATACTTGAAAATTGCCAATCTTGGGGATTTATACACAATCGATGTTTGACAGGATTATAATGTATGTAATCACAATGTACCATAAAATCCTGTTCATCTCTGATTAAATGCTCCCAAAAACGACGTTGCCAAAGATTTTTTTCTCCGCGTTTTTGTCGTGATTGAGAAATTGGATTTTCAATGGCTAATTGTTCACCATAATGTTTTGTCACGTAAGTTTTAATTAATCGCAATCTCACAGAAAAATCATGATCATTATCTGGTAAAGTCCATAAACAATGAAAGTGATTTGGTAGAAGAATAAAAGCATCAATAGAAAAAGGATATTTCTTTCTGACATTTTGAATGGCTTCTCTGAGTGCTTGACGAGCAATATTTTCACAAAGCCAAGGTTCTCTTTGATAGGTTACTTGAGTTATAAAGTGGGTAGCACCTGATATATTTGGTCTGCGATAATTAGGCATTTTGATTAGGCAATAGGTATTTATTTATAATTTATAATATGGATGGTGATGGTGCGTTACGCTTCGCTAACACACCCTACTTTTATAATCATAGCTCATCTCGTAAGGTGCGTTAATGAAATGTAACGCACCATTTTTTTATTAATATTTAACTGTCTGATAGCGAAGCGTGGCGTTAGCCATATCAGGATAACCAGGATTAAAGGATTAACACCGATTGTATTTGATATTGATATTCACAGAATATTAAAATTAGCGCAATTTTGTGAAAATATAGATGAAGATAAAAAAACATCCTGTAGATCCTCAAATCCTGGACATCCTGATTCTGACAAAAAAGATTAACAGGATACTGTATAGTAAATTTAGCAAAGTAATCACACTTTAATAATATGACCAAAACAATATACATAGAAACAAGTATTATTGGTTATTTAACAGCAAGACCTAGTAAAAATCTAATTGTTGCTGCTAATGCGGAAATAACAAGAGATTGGTGGGATACTCAGAGAAATTCTTTTACTATTTACATTTCTCAACTGGTATTGCAAGAAGCACCAAAAGGTGATCCAGAAATGGTGAATAAAAGAATAGAAGTTTTAAATAACTTTCCTCTACTTGATATCACAGAACCAGTCCAAAACTTAGCACAGGAATTTCAAAAACAAAGTAATTTACCACCCACTGCTGCTTATGATACTGTTCATATTGCTACAGCTACAGTCTATGGTTTAGATTATCTGTTAACATGGAATTGTAAACACATTGCTAACCCCTATATTCAGAAAAAACTCTCACAAATTGCTGATAGTTTAGGATATGAACTACCAACAATATGTACACCTTATGAAATGTTAGGAGAATAATTTATGTTGAATGATGAAGTTTTGGCGGAAATTCGGAAAATCAGAGATGAACAAGCTAAGTCATTTAATTATGATTTAGCAGCTATTTGTGCTGATTTAAGAAAAAAACAAGCAACAAGTGGCAGAAAAATTATTTCTCTTCCCTTGAAGACAGTGGTAAAATCACGCTGATTTTTTAGGGTGCGTTAATCAATTTTATTTAATGCACCATTTTTTATTATTTTTATAATATATTGCACTGTCTGAATCAGGATAACCAGGATGAAAGGATTAACACCGATTATATTTGATATTGATATTCACAGAAAATTAAAATTAGCGCAATTTTGTGAAAATCTAGATGAATATTAAAAAACATCCTGTACATCCTCAAATCCTGGACATCCTGATATGGCTAACGCCACGCTTCGCTATCAGACAATTTTTAGCTACAATTAAACCACAATCAACTAACATCAATTAGAGACAATAATCATGAATACAGCTAAACTTACCAGTGATGGTACTCAGCAAACAGTGATATTACCCCCAGATTTTCAAATGACGGGTACAGAAGTTTATATCAAAAAAATTGGTAATGCCATTTTACTTATTAGTAAAGATAATCCTTGGCAAACTCTAATTGATAGTTTAGATCAATTTTCTGATGATTTCATGACCACTAGAGATCAACTTCCTGTTGATAAAAGAGAGGAGTTTTAAATGCAATATCTTCTCGATACCAACATCTGTATTTATCTGATTAAGCAAAAGCCAGAAAAAGTTATAGCGCGATTTCAAACTTTGTCAATTTCTGATATTGGCATTTCTTCAATTACCGTTGCTGAATTAGAATATGGTGTTTATAAAAGTCAGCAACAAGAGAAAAATAAAAATGCCTTAATGCAGTTTTTACTTCCTTTAGAAATTATTGAATTTAGTCAAAATGCAGCAGTAATTTATGGATATATTAGAAGTGATTTAGAAAGTAAAGGGCTTGTTATTGGACCCATGGATATGTTAATTGCTGCTCATGCAATGAGCTTAGATATTACTCTCGTTACTAACAATATCCGCGAATTTTCTCGCATTCCTAATCTATTATTAGAAAATTGGGCAGAGTAAGTTAATGAAATGTAATGCACCGTTTTCTATTAATATTTAACTGTCTGATAGCGTAGCGTGGCGCAAGCCATATCAGGATAACCAGGATTAAAGGATTAACAGGATAATATTTGAGTTTGATATTCACAGAATATTGAAATTAGCGCAATTTTGTGAAAATGTAGATAAATATTAAAAAACATCCTGTACATCCTCAAATCCTGTACATCCTGATATGGCTAACGCCACGCTTCGCTATCAGACAAAATGCAATTTCTAAAAATGTAGATGAATATTAAAAAACATCCTGTACATCCTCAAATCCTGGACATCCTGATATGGCTAACGCCACGCTTCGCTATCAGACAAAATGCGATTGTTTAAACTATAATAGAAAATAACCATCATTCATCATCAAATTACTATGCTAAAAAGTTACGAAGCAATTTATGAAAATGGCCAATTAACATGGTTGTCAGAACAACCTCAAGTTAATTCTGCTCGTGTGATTATCACCATACTACAAGAAAACTTACCATCAAAAAAACGCCGTATTCCTCCTAGTTCTATTGCTGGTAAAGGTAAAACATTGGGTGATATTGTTAGTCCTATTGTCAATGAAGAAGAGTGGGAATGTCTCAAATAATTATCCTTGATACTCATATTTGGTTTTGGTTTATTAATCAACAATTTGATAAATTTCCTACCCATTGGAGAGAAATAATTGAAACCTCAGAAGAAGTAGGAGTTTCCACTATTTCCTGTTATGAAATAGCACTTGCACAACAGCGAGGAAGACTAGAATTACCTTGTGCTGCTAATCAATGGTTTCAGGAAGCATTAGAACCATCAGGTATTACATTATTTCCTGTAACTGTAGAAATTTCCTGTCGTGCTGTAAATTTATCTCCTGTTCATAAAGATCCATTTGATCGTTTAATTATTGCTACTACATTACAATATCAAGCAAAATTAGCCAGTATTGATGGTTTCTTTTCTCAATATCCTGAACTCAATAATTATTTGATGCAATAGTTTTCTCATTCTATAGGGTGCGTTAATTAAATGTAACGCACCATTTTTATGAAAATTTAACTGTCAGAATCAGGATAACCAGGATTAAAGGATTAACAGGATAGTATTTGATTTTGATATTCACAGAATATTAAAATTAGCGCAATTTTGTTTGTGAAAATGTAGATAAATACTAAAAAACCATCCTGTACATCCTCAAATCCTGGACATCCTGATATGGCTAACGCCACGCTTCGCTATCAGACAAAAAATCACATTCTATGCTATTATTATGGGGAATTAGAGTGGTCAATTTGCCCTTAACTACAAATATTTCCCGTTCTTTTTGACCTCAAAGCCTGAAAATAGACGAAATTGCCATAATTCGCTGTTTTCGGGATTGGATTAGACAACAGATCAAAAATTGGCATCAGCAGATATTCTCTGCGCGCCCATTCCCAAAGTACAATGAGGATATATATCCGAATATTTTGATTAAGCTCTATGTCAGTTTTAGCAGCGATCGCAGTTTTGGCTATTTTGATCTTAGTACATGAGTTGGGACATTTCATAGCCGCCCGTTCTCAAGGCATTTACGTTAACCGCTTTTCTCTGGGTTTTGGACCGACGCTTTTAAAGTACCAAGGATCACAAACCGAATATACCATCCGCGCTTTCCCCTTGGGTGGCTTTGTTGGCTTTCCTGATGATGATCCCGATAGCCAAATCCCTCCCAATGACCCGAATTTGTTGCGTAACCGCCCTGTTTTAGACCGTGCCATTGTCATTAGTGCGGGTGTAATCGCCAATTTAATCTTTGCTTATTTAATGTTGGCTTTGCAATTGGGAATCGTTGGTATACCTCAAGAATTTCAGTATCAACCAGGTGTAGTTGTCAAACCCGTAAATGAACAATCTATTGCTTACCAAGCAGGGATTCGAGAAGGAGACATTATTCTGGCTGTAAATGGTCAAGAAATTCCTTTAGGTAAAGACGCAACCACATTATTAACAAAAGAAATTCAAACCCACCCTAATCAAGAAATTGACCTGAAAATTCAACATGAAAATCAACAAAATCATCTGAAAATCACACCTAAACAAGGTGCTGACGGTAAAGGTGTTGTCGGAATTGAATTAGTAGCCAATGGTAAAGCAAACTATCGTCGTCCTCAAAATATTACGGAGATTCTCAAAGTTGCTGCTAATCGTTTTCAACAGTTAGTTGTAGGCACATTTAAAGGTTTTGGACAGTTAATTACTAATTTTGGGAACACTGTCGGGCAAGTTTCAGGACCTGTGAAGATTGTGCAAATTGGCGCACAATTAGCCGCTAGTGATAGCACAAATTTATTCTCTTTTGCGGCAATTATTAGCATTAACTTGGCAATCATTAATATTTTGCCTCTTCCCGCTTTAGATGGTGGACAATTAGCCTTTTTATTAATTGAAGGTTTATTTGGTAAACCTTTACCTAACAAAATTCAAGAAGGTGTCATGCAAACTGGTTTATTCTTACTTTTAGGATTGGGTATTTTCTTAATTGTCAAAGAAACAACCCAGCTAGAATGGGTGCAAAAATTGTTACAGTAAATATGCTCAGATGATCACCTGACTGCTAATACCAAATTATGATGAAGCTGCAAGGATTAAGATTTAAGAATAATTCACCGCAGATAAATACGGATGATTATTTTTTTGTGCAGCCTCACATAAAATTGGTATGATAACTCACCACTCAAAATTGAAAATTAATTGACTCGTAAATCATTAACTAAAAAACAACGGGCTTTAAAAATTCTCTCCCGTCTTCACTATCTTTATCCAGATGCAACCTGCTCTTTAAATTACTCAACACCTGTACAATTATTAGTAGCAACTATTCTTTCCGCTCAATGTACGGATGAGCGTGTAAACAAGGTTACACCCGCATTGTTCAAACGATTTCCTGATGTGAAAGGTTTAGCAAATGCTGATATATTAGAATTGGAGGAGTTAGTTCGTTCAACGGGTTTTTATCATAACAAGGCCAAAAATATCAAAGCTGCTTGTCAGATGATTGTTAATGATTTTAACTCTATTGTTCCTAATCAAATGGAACAATTATTAAAGCTGCCGGGGGTAGCACGCAAAACCGCAAATGTGGTTTTAGCCCATGCTTATGGTATTAATGCTGGAGTGACGGTAGATACTCATGTTAAGCGCTTGAGTCAACGTTTGGGGTTAACAAAAAATACTCAACCGATGAGAATTGAAAAAGATTTAATGCAGTTATTACCCCAACCAGAGTGGGAAAATTGGTCGATTAGATTAATTTATCATGGTCGGGCTGTGTGTAAATCCCGTTTTCCCGGTTGTGATTTTTGCAAATTAGCTGATTTATGTGAGATGAATTTGTCCCCCCCAGAGTCCCAGAGTCCCAGAAAGTGATATTTGGGAGTATCGGTTGTGGAAATTTTCCTATTTTCCCTATAATTGTCCAGGAGGGTGTACAATGGGGAATGGTGTCTTTAATTAAATTAGGGAATTCATGGCAAAGAAGAGTATGATTGAGCGCGAGAAGAAACGCGCTAAAATGGTGGAGAAATACGCCGAAAAGCGGGAAGCACTATTAGAAGAGTTCAGAACAGCACCATCTCCATTGCTGAAGCTAGAAGTTCACCGCAAAATTCAACAGTTACCCCGTAACAGTGCGCCTACACGCAAACATAACCGCTGCTGGTTAACCGGTCGTCCTAGAGGTGTATACCGTGATTTTGGACTATCTCGGAACGTGCTTAGAGAATGGGCCCATGAAGGTCTTTTACCTGGTGTTGTTAAGTCTAGTTGGTAGTTGGTAGTCAGTGGTCAGTTGTAATGACTAATGATCAATAACCACTGACCAATAACTCCGATCCTATTGACCACAACAATGATCAATTCCCAGGCTATCTAATAGTAGATCGCTAACGGCGTTGGCGATCGCAAACTCTCCAAAAAAGCTTTTAGAAAAATCATAGCACTGCATTTCTGTGACAATGGCAATTACTAGAGAACCCAAGTCGTTTTCTCCTTCCATGCGTTGTCTAACAAAAATCTGTGATGCGCGTTGAGCAATATTTTGATTGATTGCTTCAGGAATAAACTCATTATCAAGCCAATGTAGTAAGTTTTGTTGTAACCATTCTCCTTCTTGCTGGGGATTTTCCGAAGGTGGTAGGGTAATGGGTGGAATTGTTTGAGTCATGTTTGTATATTTTAAATAGATTTTGTTTACCAGGTTAGTCTCTTAAAAGTTCGCAAAGGAACACTGATAACAGTCCATTGCGTTCAGAAGGGGATTTTTTGGATGATTCACTCAATTATGGAATATGATGTTAGTGCTATTATTCGCGGTTATGCCCAAGGTTATTTTCTCATGGCTGATGAGAATAATCATCTGGGATGGTATGAAAGTCGGGAACGAACTTTAATTCCTTTGGATGAAAAATTTCGCTATCCCAAGTCATTACAGCGAGTTCTCAACCAAGAACGGTTCACTGTAGCAATTAACCGTGACTTTCTGGGTGTGGTAGCTGGATGTGCTAATCGTGACACAACTTGGATTTCTCCAGAATTAGAAAAGATATATTGGTTACTTTACAAGTCGGGATATGCTTATAGTTTTGAAACCTGGTCTGGTGATCAATTAGCCGGGGGAATTTTAGGAATTGTGATTGGTGGTGCTTTTATTGGTGAATCCATGTTTTTCAACATTTCCGAAGGTTCTAAAGTCGCAATGGTGAAATTAGTAGCCAGATTGCGTCAAAGGAAATTTTTGCTATTTGATGCCCAAATGATGAATCCCCATTTATCTAGATTTGGCGCTTATAATATCAGTAATAGTGAATATCATCTTTTACTGAAACAGGCCTTGCAACTTCCTTGTTATTTGATTTAACTTGAAGTTTAGTCTTGGTAATTAGTAAAAATTCCTGTTCAAAAACGAATAACTGTCAACTGTCAACTGTCAACTGTCCCCTGTCAACTGTCAACTGTCAACTGTCAACTGTCCCCTGTCAACTGTCCCCTGTCCCCTGTCAACTGTCCCCTGTCAACTGTCCCCTGTCAACTGTCCCCTGTCAACTGTCCCCTGTCCCCTGTCCCCTGTCAACTGTCCCCTGTCCCCTGTCAACTGTCCCCTGTCAACTGTCCCCTGTCAACTGTCAACTGTCAACTGTCAACTGTCCCCTGTCAACTGTCCCCTGTCAACTGTCAACTGTCCCCTGTCAACTGACCACTAACGATAGAATCAAACTAGATTATTCATTATAAAGCCATCAAGAACCATGCCCTCTGATATTGCTGTCGAGAAGAAGAAGTTAAAAAATCCACCTTTGCAAATGCACTACTTAGGAGATCGGGTTTTGCGTCAACCAGCAAAGCGTGTGACTAAAATAGATGATGAACTCCGCCAACTAGTGCGCGAAATGCTGCAAACTATGTATAGCTCAGATGGTATTGGTTTGGCTGCACCTCAAGTTGGTATTAATAAACAGCTAATTGTTATTGATTGTAAACCCGATGACCCCACCCACGCGCCATTAGTATTAATTAACCCTACCATTAAACAGGTGAGTAGTAAGCTCTGTGTGGCTCAGGAAGGGTGTTTGAGTATTCCCAACGTCTTTTTAGATGTAAAACGTCCAGAAGAGGTGACAATAGCCTATAAAGACGAGTATGGCCGTCCGCAAACATTAAAAGCTGATGATTTACTTGGTCGTTGTATTTTACATGAATTAGATCACCTCAATGGCGTGGTATTTGTAGATCGTGTAGAAAATTCCTTGACTTTAGCCCAGGAGTTATCTAAAAATGGCTTTTCATATCAAGCAGTCAAACCAGTAGCATAGGGTGGTCTAGTAGTGTATTTAACTCCAAAAAGCGGTTTATTTTTAGGTGGTGCTTGTGTAACAGCCATTGCGGCTGTGGGTTCGGTTTTTGAACTGAGTTATGGAGAACCAGATTTTGGCTTCCAAACCACTGCCATTATCTTAGCTTTGAGCATTCCTCTTACCGCATTCTTTTTTATTGCCGCAGTTAGGGATGCACGGGCTAATATGAAATAAGCATCAGGTATATGAAAAAGGTAAGAGGATGAATGAGGAATGCACACTTCACCCTTTTACCTTTTATTTTTACTATGTAGTATTTTGACTAAGTAAAACCAATCCCTGCAAGGGAGAAATGGAAATTATTGGGGACTGGTGGAGGTTCAGACAGTGGTGGAAAATGAGAGTATAGAACAAATTCATGCCCAGGATTTTTCCTGGCAGTTTTGGCCTGTTGTGCCAATTTATCCTTATGGTCAACGTCGCACTATTCGTAAAGAAGTTATTAAAGATACTATTTGGACCTTCGACCAATTACAGGGAATTTTTTATGTAGTTGTGCCAATTCGCATGACTGTAATTAAGCTAGAAAAGGGCGGTTTACTAGTTTATGCACCTGTTGCACCCACAGGAGAATGTACCCGATTACTAAATGAATTAGTCACAAAACATGGTGATATTAAGTATATTATATTGCCGACGATATCAGGAATAGAACATAAGGTATTTGTAGGTCCGTTTGCGCGACGCTTTCCCAATGCACAGATATTTGTTGCTCCGGGACAATGGAGTTTTCCCTTAAATTTGCCTTTGAGTTGGTTGGGTTTACCTGATAAACGGACTCGGATATTACCTGAAAATAGCCAGGAAGCCCCTTTCGCTGAGGATTTTGATTATGCAATCCTCGGACCTATTGATCTCGGTTTGGGTAAGTTTGCAGAAGTGGCTTTTTTCCATAAGCGATCGCACACGCTCTTAGTTACAGATACTATAGTTTCAGTACCAGCAGAACCACCAGCAATTGTCCAACTTGACCCCTATCCCTTATTATACCACGCCAAAGATCAAGCTTTTGACATGGTTTTAGATACCCCAGCCAATCGCCTCAAAGGGTGGCAGCGAGTAACATTATTTGCCTTTTACTTCAGTCCTAGTACCTTGAAAGTACCTACCTGGAGTCAAATATGGCGGGATGCCCAAAAAGCCCCAGAAAGGTCTAAAAAGGCATATTTTGGGTTGTTTCCCTTTCAATGGCGGGAAAATTGGCAAGATTCTTTTGATATTTTGCGAGGGAATGGACGCATATTTGTTGCGCCAATTTTACAACGTTTGATTTTAAATCGCGCACCCCAGGAAACTATCAATTGGGCTGATAAAGTTGCTAGTTGGGATTTTCAATGGCTAATTCCCTGTCATTTTGATGCTCCAATTAAGGCAGAACCGCAACAATTTCGTCAAGCATTTGGGTTTTTAGAAACACAACCCCTTGGAGGTTTTGTTAGTAGTAATAGTTATCTTTTACCGGAGGATGATTTTAAATTGTTGAGAGATATTGATGCGGGTTTGAATAAGCTTGGTATTGTCCCACCTGCGCGGGAGAGGGTATAAAATGATTGTCTTTGTCCACTATTACATAGGTTTGGCTCTACTTTAAGAAATCCAGCACTGGTAAAAATATCGTGTATTTAGTTGATGTAAAGATTAGTACAAAACTCTCGAAAGTCCGTTTTTAAAAGTTCAAGATATGGATTCATATAGTTTTAGTTTCAAATTTCGTAATTTTTTTAACAATAGCTTCACTAATGCGACACAAATCTTGTTTTAGGGGATGTACATGATATAAATATAACTTACTGTCTTGACATTGTAAATATAGCAGTCTATCATTATGGATGTCTATTTTGTATTGAATGGTATTACCTTCGTCTGGAACGAGGAAAAAAGTCTAAATAACCTTAGTAAACATAATGGCATAACCTTTAAACAAGCAGCAGAGGCATTTTTTGATCCATTCATCAAAATAGTAGATGCTAGTCGCAATGATGAAACCAGAGATGCCATCATTGGTTTAGATACCCGTTGGAATCTTTTATTTGTAGTCCATATCGAATTTGAAGATGATGTAATCAGAATTATTTCAGCCCGTAAAGCCACACGAAAGGAGCGAGAATATTATGAAGATTGAAACATTAAAACAACGCTTAGACAAAAATCGCCCCATGATTACGGTTACGCTAAGAATACCAGAAGATGTAGTAGAAGAATTGAAACAACTTGCACCCATACTTGGTTTTTCTGGTTATCAACCTTTGATTCGAGCATATATTGGACAGGGAATGAGAGCAGATTTAGAAAAGTTAGAAAATAATACAGTTAATGCTTTAATTGCTAGTTTAAAACGACATGGTGTGAGTGATGATATTATTCATGAAGCATTAAATGAAGTTGTTAATAAATAGAAAAACGTTTAAAATTTTCAGATTCTTCAATCGAGAAGGGAATTAAGCCAGTTACGCACTTCTCCTTAAGCTGGTAATCTGAATTTTTTAATTAGAATTTTTTAACTATTTTCTCCCTCAATGATCGCTTTTTCTTCTGGAGTTAATTTATATAGTTTATAAACGATTTCATCAATTAACCAATCACATTGTTTTAGTTGTTTTTTGATGGGTAGGAGTGTGTTTAAGCTGGCTTGATATTCTTTGGCTAATGTTTCTTGTTCTTTTCTACCGCTGATATCAATTTTTAGTTTTTTCTTGTTTTTCTTGAGAATATCAATTAATTCGTCAAGAGTTAAATGGTTGTCTGCTTGTTTTTGTTTATAATAATCACCTAAATAATTTTGAATTTTAGATTTATTGGTAAGATTATCAATGTCAGTACCGATTAATCTGGCTAACCATCTTAAAAAGCCTTTGATTTCTGTTTGTTTTTGTTTATTTAATTCTATCATTTGTTCGGCTAAATATGCGAGGAAGTCATGAATTACGTCTGCTTCTTCTGGTTGTTGGTTGAGGTGGTGATCAATTTGGGTAAGTAGGATATCTGGGTTATGATTGATTTGATATTGTTGGTAAAGGTTAATTGTGTTTTCTAGATAAGTTTGACGTTTTTCTGCGGGAGTTATGAAGGAGATTTGACGGATAGGTAGCGGACGTAAATCATATAATTTAACTTGAGCAAAAGTTCTACCTTTTTCTCCTGTTTGACAACGATAAATATAAGTTAATAATTTACTATTTAAAATACAAATAATATACCAAGCAGAATAATTTGCATCCTTAACAATTGTTGTATGAATAGATTTAGAAGTGATAAATTGTTGATAATCTACTGATGCTTGAATTGAATCTGAAGTTTGACGGCTGATAATTTTAGTAGGTACAATATTTAAATCAAGATAAACAGCAACAACAGTTTGAGAATTTTTATACTTTTCAAAATCATGAATTAAATAGTTATCTTGATATTCTATTGAATACCGATTTATATTTTCTCCTTTTAATAATTGATAATCATGTTGATTTCTTATTTTTCCATGATAAAATAATAATTCAGATAATGAAACTTTTTCTCCTCGATTTTGCCAGCCTACATTTTTCCACTTATAATCTACTCCTGCATCATGACAAGTAGCTATTTCTGGTTCTAACTTTACACAAATATTTGCATTTTCAATTTTTGATATAATTGCATTAAAAGAGCGCCAAGGATTTTCAGAATTTATCAAAATTTTCATGTTTTCCATGGAAAAACTTTGATTATCTTCATCCCAAATATCATACTTAGTTAGATAATATAGCTGTTGAGTATTTACAATCTTTTTAAGAACAATAATCATTGTCATAACTTCAGCGTCATTAAAAACATTCTTGTTTCTAAAGTCCACAATATTAACTATTTCTATAGAATTGCTAATAATCTTTCTAAAACCACTAAATTGGAATCCATCTAAACAAGTATTAGGGATAATAAATGACTGATATCCATAAGATTTTGTAATATGTGTGGATAATAATATAAAATTAGTGTAAATTTCTGCTCTTCCACCTGTTTTTATTCCAGTTAGAGTAATTAAATAATCTTTAGATTTTTTATCTAAGATATCTCCATAAGGTGGATTTCCGATCACAGCATGAAAACCGGAATTTTCTTTCCAACTAGCACTTTCTAAATCAATAAAAACCTCTGGAAATTCCAAATCCCAATGAAAAAACCGCTGTTGGTCAAACAACCTTCTCGCTTCTTCATATACCGCAATATCAGCAGCATTCATATTTTCAAACTTAGCATTGATCGCATTTATACCAAATCTTTCTAAAAAATTCTTAGCTTGTTTCACACCAAAAAATTGAGAAACATAAATATCTAATAACCTTTTAAAAGGTTTCGCAGCCTGATCAAATTCCTTAAATAACCTCTCGCTGGTTTCCACTTCCGCAAAAGTTGCATCACTTAATGTACTCACACCGCGCATAATTTCCGCAGCACGTAACAACCCCACAAAGGGACCTGTTAATAAACTCAATTGGCCACTTTCTTCCTTCATCATATTCGCTTCTGCTTCTCGCGCAGTTGTACCAATAAGAGAATTTCCGCTCACAGCATGAAAACCGGAATTTTCTTTCCAACTAGCACTTTCTAAATCAATAAAAACCTCTGGAAATTCCAAATCCCAATGAAAAAACCGCTGTTGGTCAAACAACCTTCTCGCTTCTTCATATACCGCAATATCAGCAGCATTCATATTTTCAAACTTAGCATTAATCGCATTTATACCAAATCTTTCTAAAAAATTCTTAGCTTGTTTCACACCAAAAAATTGACAAAC
>NZ_JACJQS010000049.1:0-29578 GCF_014696755.1 Anabaena sp. FACHB-1391
GGTTATTGGTAATAGTAAATAAACTATTATCCGTTGCACCTGTTCCGGTGACTAAACTATAGGTAAAGGTGTTTCTTGTATCTGGGTCTATGCTGATGAGATTACCAATTACAGTATCTGTTTGACCTTCATCAATTGCGGTGTTGTCAAGCAACAAATCAGTGGGTGCTTCATTAATGTCGTTAACGTTAGTAACGGTAATATTTAATTGTTTCTCAAAGGATAACCGACCTTGGTCTGTGGTTTGGACTCTAATACTGTAACTGTTTTTGGTTTCAAAGTCAAATACAGCGTTGGTTTTAAGTTGATTTCCAGTAATATTAAATAAACTATTATCCGTTGCACCATCCCCAGTGACTAAACTATAGGTAAAGGTGTTTCCTGTATCTTGGTCAGTGCTGCTGAGATTACCAACCACTGTACCAATGGGTTTACCTTCATCAATTGTAGTGGTGTCAGTGTTGTTGTCATAAGATAAATCGGTGGGCGCTTCGTTAATGTCGTTAACGTTAATATTGTATTTTCGTTCTACAAGGGTTGACTCATCTTGGTCTATTTGCTTGACTCTAATGCTGTAACTGTTTTTGGTTTCAAAATCAAGTAATGTCCGGGTTCTGAGTTGATTACCAACAAAATCAAATGAACTGTTATCGATGTCACCAACCCCTGCAATTAAGCTATAGGTAAAGGTCTTTCCTGTATCTGGGTCAGTGCTGATGAAATCAGAGACTGTTGTTTCACCTTCATTAATTGTCAAAGTAAAGGCGCTGTTGTTAAGGGTTAAGTTGGTCGGGGCTTGGTTAGGCATCGTTTTTAGATCCTGGTGATAAAATTGGTAGAATAGAAACAACTAAAATACCTTATTATAATATCACTTTTTTAGTGACACTAAAGAGTATAACATAATGCTAATTTAAAAAAGTTAAGCCTAGGTTAAGCCTAGATTAAGAATAGGTTAAGCCGAAATTGGCGTTAATACTGTCCGTTCGTTGATTTTGAGATCCAAAGGAGAATTAAAGCCTTAATGTAAAAGGAAACCAGTTTTTAAGTAACCCGTTAATTATCAGTAAAATATAGGAATCTGGTTTGATTCTGTGAACTTACTTGTGTGGTCAGGGAACAGGGAACTCTTAACTGGAAGAAAGACAGAATTGATACCTACTGAGTCTTGTATGGCTACGCCACGCAAGCTATCAAAAATCAAATATTATTCCTATATATGATCGTTATATTCTCAAGCCAAAAAGCGATCGCTTCCAGTAAAATCATGGAAAGTGAGCAAAAAAAGCGAGGAAGTCCAACTTCCCCGCATTAGTATAATCAATCAACTAAGTTATTGTTTGTGAAAAATCCGAGTCTAAGTAATAAGCCCATATTAAGCAGTAATAATGAAATCACTAGCGACCAAAGTAGGAGCACCAACGATAGCTGCAAACTGAGCACCAGTACCAAGACCAGCAGCAGCACCATTTTGGTTATAGAAGAGGCTACCGCTACCTGTACCTGTACCTGAGACATAAACAATTTGAGCGCTGCTTGTTGCTGCACTAGCCACATTTGCAACAACAGCAAAGTTTGAGGCCACAGTAAATCCGGCACCAGCAACACTGGTTAAAGCCGTAAATACTGCCTTGCTCAAAACTATCTTGTCACCGGCACTAAAGTCAGCGATGTTGTCTAAACCATTACCAGTTGCAGCGGCACTGAAAGCTGCGGTGCCATTGAATACGAACTGGTCATTACCAGCACCACCAACTAAGCTGTCAGTACCCAAACCACCAACAAGGGTGTCATTACCAGCACCACCATTAAGGGTGTCGTTACCAGCACCACCATTAAGGGTGTTATTACGACTATTACCTATGATAATGTTATTACCTGCATTCCCTGTGCCATTAATCGCATTTGTTCCTGTCAGAGTCAGGTTTTCGATGTTGGATAAGGTGGCAATAGTGAAAGTGACATTAGATTGAATGGTATCTGTACCTCCATTAGCAAGTTCCGTAATGGTGTCAGTGGTGCTATCTACAATGTAAGTATCATCTCCTAAACCACCAATCAAGGTATCAGTACCTAAACCACCATCAAGGGTGTCGTTACCAGCACCACCATTAAGGCGGTTATTACTACTGTTACCGATGAGGTTATTATCGAACTCACTGACATCAATAATTTGCACTCCTGTGGCCTCATCAGCTACATAGGCACTGAGTCCTACCAATTCAACACCTCTAGCAGTTCCAGGAGTGTCATAGGTAGACACAAGAGTGGGGTTGCTAGGATTGCTGATATCGAAGATTTGCAGTCCTGTCGGACCATCACCCACATAAGCATACCGTCCTACTACTTGAGCGCTCCGAGCAGTTCCAGGAGTATCATAGGTGCCAACGAGTGTGGGGTTGCTAGGATTGCTAACATTAATGATTTGCAGTCCTTTGTCGTTATCTGCTACGTAAGCTAAGTTACCTATTAGCTGAACACTATTAGCAGCACCAGGGGTATCATAAGTCCCTCTGAGAATAGGGTTACTGGAGTTGCTAATGTCGAGGATTATTAACCCAGTAGCAAAATCAGCCACGTAAGCTAAATTACCTACTACCTGGACACCTCTCGCAGAGCCGGGAGTATCATAAGTACCCTTAAGAAGAGGAGCGCTGGGGTTGCTAATGTCGAGGATTATTAATCCGGTAGTATCATCAACTACGTAAGCTAAGTTACCTACTACTTGAACACGGTAAGCAAGTCCAGGAGTGTCATAAGAACCTCTGAGAGTAGGAGCAGCAGGATTACTGACATCAATAATTTGTATCCCTGAAGCCTGATCGGCTACGTAAGCTAAGTTGCCTACTACCTGAATACCCCTGGCATTTCCAGGAGTATCATAACTGCCTATGAGAGTAGGAGCGGCAGGATTAGTGATATTGAGAATTTGTAATCCTGAATCAAAATCAGCTACGTAGGCTAAGTTGCCTACCACTTGGACACGGTAAGCACCACCTGGAGTGTCATAAGCACCTGTCAAACTAGGCATAAATCCCTCACTATTCACAGTTAAAGTATCTGTATAAAATGTCCGTAGAAAATGAAAGTTGCTTTGGACTGGAAGATATTTATACCAGTTCAAATTAAACTCCGGTTTGTCAGTCGGCATTTAGTACAATTTAATGAAAGTATTTCATAGGTTTTCTGAAAAAGCAAGTCTTTTCTCTAAAATTTTTTCTATACCTATATAGTTCTAGCAGTCCGTAGAACATCAATTAATCATCAAACACCTTATAAAAGAAAGTTTTCACCCAAGTTGAGGGGGGTGAATTCTGCCATATTTTTTAGTTAGAGAAAAATATAAGTTGCAATAAAAAAGCGATCGCTTTCCATAATGTTACGGAAAGTAATCGCTGATTCTGAATTTAGAAATTCTTAGTCATACCGACAATATATCTTGACCAATAACTACTAGCTAAATCAACTTGTATACCATTCTGGGGTCAGCTTATCTGCATCAGCGACAGGAGTTTCAGTAGCTAAAGTTCCATCCATAGTCCAGATTTTATCAGCGGATGTTTGTTGATCACGCCAGTAAATATCAGTCTTACCATCACCGTTGAAATCACCCAGAGATGCTGTCAAACCAGGGGTATTGCTAGGTAAGAAAGCTTCAGAACTGATGGTTGTACCATCCATCAACCAAGCAGTATTTGCACCAGTAGAGGCATTATGCCAGAAGATATCAGTTTTACCATCACCATTGAAATCACCAATTTTCGCAGTCCAATCTGTACTCAGTGTGCTGACAACACCTTCAGTCACAAAAACGCCATTCATCGTCCAAATCTTATTTTCCCCTGTTTGGGAGTTGCGCCACAAAATATCAGTTTTGAAGTCACCGTTAAAATCACCAAGAGTAGAAGTCCAGGAACCATCTTGAGCTTGGAGGTCATACTTGGTAGTTTGGCTACCATCCATAAACCAGACACTATTTTCACCAGTGGTAGTATTACGCCAGAATATGTCACTCTTACCATTACCATCAAAATCAACAATGGTTGCGGTTAATCCTGGCCCCGTAGTTTCTAAGACATTGGCGCTAATTACCTTTATACCATCCATTTGCCAAATGGCATTTTCACCAGTAGTTGCATTATTCCAGAAAATATCAGTTTTGCGATCGCCATTGAAATCGCCAATATTAGCAGTCCAACCTGGATCAACTCGATCTAAAGTCAAGTAATTAGCGACTCTTGTACCATCCATTAGCACAATCAAATTATCACCTGTTGTCTTATTGCGTAATAAGAAATCGGTCTTATTATCACCATTAAAATCAGCAAGTTTGTAGTCATAAGCTGTTAGATCATATTTACCTAAAGAACCCTGTTCTAAAACTTGTGTTCCGTTCATCAAGCGCACCAAAATTTCACCAGTTTGGACGTTAACCCAAAGTTTATCTGTTTTACCATCACCATTAAAATCAGGAACAATGGCTGCACTGGTTAAATAAGGATTAGGATTGGGGTTAGCACTCCCACCAATGGGGATTTGAGCTAATGGATTTGTTGGTACTGGTACTAATGGATCTGCTAATGGAGAAACAGAAGAACTTCTAATAAAAGATGAAGGTTTTAAATCTTCAAAGCTTGATGCTTGCTCAATTATATCTTGAGCTTGTAACCCGTAATTTCTTGTATCTAAAGATAATTGATCAGGCATGATGTGTTTTTATGAGTAATTAATATCTATTTTTGATTTGCTTTTGATAAAGATTCTGTAAACAGTAAACATCTGGTTAATTATTTTTATTAAATGTCAGTATTTATAGACATTTCCATCATGTTTATAAATAGGAAATTTTCCAAATCAAAAGTAATATCTAAACAATCAAAAAATATTTTATATTTTATTTATTCAAGTCATGATTTAAAAATAAAATCCTGTTTTCTTGACATCGAGATCCCGAATCATATATGTATTGCTTTTATTGCTTTTGTTCCTTTGCGTCTTGGTAAGCATAAAACTCCACCTCCGTGTCCTCTGTGTCCTCTGTGGTTCGTCCAAAAAAAAGATTGGTGAACACAAATCAAGAGAAAATTAGCTATTATAAGTAGAATTAGCAATTTTCTCGACCACATTCTCAGTAGTCTTTAATTGTTAAAGCTAAAAACAACACTATTAATAAATTAGCTATGCAAACAGAATATCAGCAACGTCGTCAGGATTTAATAGCGAAAATAGGCAGTAGTACAGCGATTTTCACAAGTGCGCCCACAGCAGTCATGCACAATGACGTTGAGTATGTTTACCGTCAAGATAGTGATTTCTTTTACATAACTGGGTTTAATGAAGCGCAAGCAGTAGCAGTATTAGCACCTCATCACCCAGAGCATCGCTTTATATTATTTGTGCAACCCAAAGATCCAGAAAAGGAAGTTTGGACTGGTTATCGTTGTGGAGTAGAGGGAGCAAAAGAATTGTATGGTGCAGATATAGCTTACCCCATTGCAGAGTTAGATGAGAAGTTACCGCAATATTTAGAAAAAGCAGACTGCATCTATTATCATTTGGGACGCGATCGCAATTTTAATGATAGAATCATCCAACATTACCAAAGTTTACTGCGAACCTACCCTAAACGAGGTACAGGACCAATTGCGATCGCAGATCCTAGTATTCTCCTGCACAATATGAGACTCTATAAAAGCAAAACAGAATTAGACCTTATCCGTCAAGCTGTAGAAATTGCGGTAGAAGCTCATAATTATGCTTTACAAAGCACTAAACCGGGACGTTATGAATATGAAATTCAAGCCGAAATAGAGCATCTTTTCCGGTTACGGGGGGGAATGGGTCCTGCTTATCCTTCCATTGTTGCTGCTGGTGCGAATGCTTGCGTACTGCATTACATTGAAAATAACTGTCAAATACAAGAAAATGATTTACTATTGATTGATGCTGGTTGCGCTTACGGTTATTACAATTCAGATATTACCCGCACATTTCCCGTTAGTGGTAAATTCACACCGGAACAAAAAGCATTATATGAAATTGTATTAGCAGCACAAAAACAAGCGATAGCAGAAGTAAAACCAGGTAATTCTTTCTATGCACCTCATAATGCAGCGGTGCGGATATTAACAGAGGGATTAGTGGAACTGGGTTTACTCAAAGGGGAAATTGATAAATTAATAGAGGAGGAAAAATATAAAGCCTTTTATATGCACCGTACCAGTCATTGGTTAGGCTTAGATGTGCATGATGTGGGACTTTATCAACATGGAGAAAACCCGCAAATTTTACAACCTGGCCAAGTGCTGACAATAGAACCGGGACTGTATATAGTCCCTAACACCAAACCAGCAGAAGGCCAACCGGAAATTGACCCCCGTTGGCTAGGAATTGGGATCAGAATTGAAGATGATGTCTTAGTTACTTCTGAGGGAAATGAAGTATTAACAGCCAAAGTTCCCAAGGAAATTAAGGATTTAGAAAGATAGAATCAAGACATACTTACTAGTAATTTGTGTTTTTTGGAATACAATTTTACGTAATAATGCTGTGCGTCAGACTGCATAAATCCTGCAAATAAACAGATTGTTGATATCTGACGCACCCTACTAATGTACCAGTTGCGTAAGTCCTGTAACTACCACCATACAAAAATACTGTTAAAAAGTCCCAAACAGATTATCATAGAAGTTTGAGGCTTGATGAAAAAGGTGATAGTTACTTATGAGTACCAACAATCTAGCCATTGTGAACTGGAAACCCCATAACCGACATACAGATTTAATATTTGATGATCATAAACCATTGAGATCCAATCGTCACCGAATTGCGATGAATGTCCTCATTCGTTCATTACAGCAGCTTTGGTCTGAGTGCAATGATTATTTTACTCAGGGTAATATGTTTATTTACTACAGCATTAGCCAGGTTAAAAACCGTAATTTTCGCGGTTCTGACTTCTTTGCTGTTCTCAATGTTGATAGTAGTAATTCTCAAGCAGGTTGGGTGGTTTGGAAAGAAAATTGTCCTTATCTTGATATGATTGTGGAATTAATGTCAAGGTCTACAGCAGAAATAGATAGTATCAAAAAATACCTTAAAAATCAGATTTTCCGCACCTCAGATTATTTTGTTTACAACCCCTTTGACCCTAATTCTTTACAAGGATGGCATCTAGATGATAACCAAGAATATCGGTCTTTAACACCTAATGAAAATGCTTGGTTTTGGTGTAGACATTTAGGCTTATGGTTAGGAACTTGGGAAGGAACTATAGATAGGGAAACTGCGACTTGGTTGCGCTTTTATGATATTTCTGGTAATTTAGTTTTGTTACCAGAGGAGGCTAACAAAGCACAAGTAGAAAAGGTTAAAGCAGAAGCAGAGAAGTTTAAAATTCAAGCGGAAAATGCTAAAGCTAAAGCAGCGAAATTAGCCGCGAGATTAAGGGAATTGGGGGAAAACCCAGATATGTTGTAATTTATTTTGTTTTGTCTGGGTTAAATGTAGGTTGGGTTTTCTAGGGTCAGCCTACATTGACACACATTCTGTATCTCTTGTCTGTCCCCGTGGCGTAGCACCTATCACCTATCACCTATCACCTGTTACCTAACTGGAAGCACTAGTATAAAAACGGAGAGCAAATCGCCAAAACTGAGTAGAAAGGAAAAATAATACAAAGGCTAATAATCCCGCACCTAGCAACCAAGTAAATTCAATTTCTCCTAACATGGATTGGGCGGGGATAGTAGTTAAAAAAGACACTGGTAATATAAAGGTAAAGAAAAAGCGATAAACGGCAGGATAGGATGTAATTGGATATCTTCCTGCTTCTAAAAGCCCTTTTAATACTTCTGTAATATTGTATATTTTAACAAACCAAATGCTGGTTGCTCCCAGTATAAACCACAAACTGTAAAGAATAACTAAACCGCAAAATAATGGCCAGAGGGTAAATAGATATCTGTCAATTCCTAAGCTAAGTTTAGTACCAGCGTAGCCAATTATCAGTAAACCAAAGATTAAATCTGGTATTCCCCAGGGGGAAAGGGTGTGGCAAGATAACCAAAACTGACTACGAATAGGTTTTAATAACACAAAGTCTAAAGTCCCTTCCTGGACATGGCGCACAATGCGATTTAAATTGGGAGATAGAAAGGTAGCACTAAAGCCTTGTAATAAGGTGAAAATTCCTAAGACTATTAAGGCCGCTTCCCAAGACCAGCCTGTAAAAGTGTAACCTGTGCGGTAAAATAGAAACAAACCAAAGATACTACCGAGTAAATTTCCTAAACTACTGAAAGCAGCAATGATAAAATTAACACGATACTCCATTTCCGTAGCGATCGCCGCAGTCCAAAATAATCTCAGCACTTTTAAATATCTTTGCATTTTTCGCCTTGACCCTAATATCCATTAAACATAAATTAAACATAAATTAAACATAAAATAAACATAAAATAAACATAAAATAAATTTAATATTATTTTTTATTTCTATAAATTTATAACCGTTAAAATGTTGAGTACAATTTCTTAAATAAGTGGGATTTTATGCACTTTGATTTACCAGAATTAGTTAAATCACTTGGTTACTTTGGAGTATGGGGAATTATCTTTGCTGAATCTGGTTTATTGATTGGTTTTTTTCTGCCTGGTGATAGTTTATTATTTACGGCAGGATTTATCGCTTCTCAAAACTTACTGAATATTTGGGTACTGATTTTCGGTGCGTTTGTTTGTGCGGTATTAGGTGATAATATCGGGTATTTTACTGGGCATAAATTTGGCAGAAAATTATTTGATCAAGAAGATTCTTGGTTATTCCATAAAAAGCACGTTGTCAAAACCCAAGATTTTTACGAAAAGCATGGTAAGAAAACAATTGTTTTAGCAAGATTTGTGCCAATTGTCAGGACTTTTGCCCCAATTGTCGCAGGAATCGGAGCTATGCACTATCGTTCTTTTATGTCTTACAATTTATTTGGTGGTTTTGTATGGACTTTTGGCATTACTTTGTTAGGTTTCTTCTTGGGAAAAACTCTACCAGCGGAACAATTAGATAAGTATCTATTACCAATAATTGGCTTAATTGTTGTTGTTTCTTTATTACCTTCAATTATTCATGTAATTAAGGAAAATAGAGCTAATAAAGGATAACAGGACTGACGCAACTGGTACAAGGGACTCCTAGGGAGCGCTTCGCTATCCCTACAGAAGGAAGCCGGTCATTTTAAATCAGACCAAAAACCATCCTACATTACACGCAAACCTAAAATCATCAAATCCCGTTCTACACCGTCCAAATCAGCAATTTTCGGTAGATTTCCCCAAGCTTGAAACCCAAACCAGGCAAATAACTTTAAACTAGGTTGATTATGGGCGAAAATAAAACCAACTAAAGTTTTTAAACCTAGACTGGGACTTTCCGTAATTGCTTTCTCTAAAAGTTGTTTTCCTAAACCCCGTCCTTGGAATTTTGGGGAAATGTAAATACTGATTTCCGCTGTGGAATAATAGGCTGGTCTACCGTAGAATGATTGGAAACTCAACCATCCAGCAATTACCCCCTCCGTTTCAATTACCCATAGGGGACGTTGGGAGGGGACTCGTCCTTTAAACCAAGCGAGACGACTTTCCACAGATACAGGTTCTAAATCAGCAGTAGCCATACGGCTAGGGACGGCAGCATTGTAAATGGCTACAATAGCGGGTAAGTCGGTTTCTGTGGCATTGCGGATGATCATCGCTGATATTGGGGGTGCAAATTTTTGATAACATCAAATAGATATTTCCAAATCATACAGCTTTCAGAGGACAATGCCCGATAGTTTTTTCTAAAACCTTTTTAAAACCGGACTTTGTACAATTCAAATAATTCTCCTAATTGCTGTTTAACAATCTTACCACCCCCAGCTTTAATTATTTTTTCCCATTCTGAAATCGGTTCGAGAAACACCTCCGCACCTAAATAGGTTTCCAGTACGGCCCAGTCTTCTGCTAGGGGTTGTTCAGAATTGAGAAGATCAAAAACAAAATTTCCTCCTGGTTTTAATACTCGTTTGACTTCTATTAATACAGCTTGCCAATATTCTAAAGGAAAATAGCAACTAAATCCTGTGGCAATTACTAAATCAAATTGATCTTCTGGATAATTCAAATGGTGTGCCGGTCCTAATTCTACACCTTTAAACAGTTTAGAATTTAATTGTGAACCACGGGAATTAAGAGTATCTTTGGCTATATTACTAATTTCTTGTCCATAAAAGAATCCTTGCCAATCTCGCCAAGGATAGATTAAAAAGCTGAAACCGCAACCAATATCTAAACAATGTTGATTTTTTTGAGGTTGGGCAATTTCCCAAAATGGTGAAACTATTCTATCATTTAATCTGCCATTAATCCATTCCTGAAATATTGGCATTGCTTCTATTTCTTCGGGTAATGCAAATTTTTGATTTTGATATTGGCGATTAAAACGATATGCTATTTGTCCTATTCTCTCTTGCCATTTATCAGAAGAATAGTTATTGGTTTTATAAGTATTAGCCGGTGAATTTTTAGACATTTATTACTTTGATAATTGGTAATTTTCTTGCTCCTAACTCCTTTAAGCTTTTGCTAGTAAAGGTGCCGCAGCTAGGAGGGTTTGGGTATAAGGGTGTTGAGGATGAGCAAAAATTTGTTTAGTCTGTCCTATTTCTACTATTTTACCACTATTCATGACGGCAATGCGATCGCACAAAAACCGTGCTAACCATAAATCATGGGTAATAAACAAGTAAGTTAAATCAAATTCTGCTTTTAATTGTAACATCAAGTCGAGGACTTGGGTTTGTACACTCGCATCTAACATACTCACCGGTTCATCACATATTATCAGTTTTGGACGAGTAATTAAAGCCCGGGCTATGGCTACCCGTTGTTGTTGTCCCCCAGATAAATCAGCAGGATAACGGTGATAATATAATTCTGCTGGGGTTAAACCAACTTTTTCTAACATCCATAACACCTGTTCTTTGGCTTTTTCAGCATTAGCTAAGTTATGAATTAATAAAGGATCTGTGATACTTTGTCCTACGGTCATGGCTGGATTTAAACAAGCATGAGGATCTTGAAATATCATTTGGATTTGTCTCCGAGAAGAACGGATTTCTTGACGGGATAACCTAGTTAATTCCTGTCCTAAAAATTCTACTTTTCCTGATGTGGGACTGATCAATTGTAAGATTGTTCTCGAAAGTGTACTTTTCCCACAACCAGACTCTCCTACTAATCCTAAAATCTCCCCAGAATACAATTCTAAGTTAATTCCATCTACCGCTTTAACTGTTTGACCTTCTCCTTTAAATATTCTTTCAATAAAATTCGGTTCTATGGTATAATGTTGTTTGAGTTCGGTAATTTTTAAAATAGGATTTTCTTGGTTGACTCTTCCCTTTTCCCCGTTCTCTTTTCCCTCTTCCTGTTGAATATGTAACGCTGCTTTTAATAAGGATTGAGTATATTTGTGTTCAGGGTGAGCAAATACAGTTTCCGTTTTCCCCATTTCCACTATTTTACCCTGATACATCACCCCAAGGCGATCGCAATATTCCCCCACCATGGCTAAATCATGGGAAATTAACAATAATCCCATATTTTCTTCTCTACATAATCGCGTTAATTCTTGGAGAATTTGAGCAGAAACAGTCACGTCTAAACTAGTTGTTGGTTCGTCCGCAATAATTAATTTAGGACTCAATAACAAAGCTAACGCAATGGCTACCCGTTGACGCATTCCTCCGCTAAATTCATGGGGGTACTGATGCCAACGATTAGCAGGAATTTTCACCTTATCTAAAGTCGCTAAAGCCCTTTCCTTCGCTTGCTGTTTGGATAATTCTGGTGCATGAGCCTGTAAAGTTTCAATACAATGATTCCCAATAGTCATTAATGGATCTAATCGCGTCATGGGATCTTGGAAAATCAAAGCCACGGCTTCACCCCGAAACTTTTGCATCTGCATTGGTGTTAAATTAAGTACAGATTCTCCCTGAAATTTTACTAATCCTTCCACACGACTGGAGGCTGGTAATAAACGCATAATTGCTCTACCGATAGTTGATTTACCACAACCAGACTCTCCCACCAATCCCATGCTTTCACCAGATTGGAGAATAAAAGATACATCATCAACAGCCCAGTTTTCTCCTTCTCCACTGCGTTGAGGATAGGCTACACGCAGATTTTCCACAACAAATAAAGCTTCACTCATAATTCAGACTTTTTATAAACGTATTAATTTTAACTTTTTTCACAAGTATATTCTGTATACAGTTCAATGAATTACGGCTGTTCACCAAATTTTAGACTTGATATACCCGTCATATACTGTAATGATTTTAGTTATAATGTAATATTAAGAATCATAAATATTCTTTGCTAATTTAACATAGCAGGGATGTTTATAATTGATACCTTTTGATTTTAGCATTTTGTATGAGTAATGATAAATTAGCTATGAACTGGCAACAACTCACCTCACCAGATGTAATTGGTGATACAGACTCCAATTTATTTGGGGAAATTCTGCAAGAAACCTTTGCTTTAACCCGTCGTCTGTTTATTCAACTGCAAAGACGACCTTCCAGCCTGATAGCAGGGATTATTCAGCCGGTAATGTGGTTAGTTTTATTTGGGGCGTTATTCCAAAATGCCCCCAAAGGTTTATTTGGTAGTACGTCAAATTACGGGCAATTTCTCGCAGCAGGTGTAATAGTATTTACCGCTTTCGCCGGGGCTTTAAATGCCGGTTTACCCGTCATGTTTGACAGAGAATTTGGCTTTTTAAATCGCTTACTGGTTGCACCCTTAGGCTCACGCTTTTCAATTGTGTTTGCATCTGCTATCTTTATTATTAGCCAAAGCTTACTACAAGCGGCGGTAATTGTGGCAGCAGCGGCATTTTTAGGGGCTGGTTTACCTGATTTTACCGGATTATGTGCGATCGCTCTGATTGTCTTTTTACTGGCTTTGGGTGTCACTGCTATTTCTCTGGGTTTAGCCTTTGCATTACCGGGACACATTGAACTGATAGCCGTAATTTTTGTTACTAATCTTCCCTTATTATTTGCCAGTACAGCCTTAGCCCCTTTATCCTTTATGCCCGGTTGGTTGCAGGTTATTGCTACCCTCAACCCTCTTAGCTACGCCATTGAACCGATTCGCTACTTATATTTACATAGCAGTTGGGGATTAAATAATATAGTCATGCAAGCCTTCTGGGGTGATGTTACCTTTGGGTCCGCATTATTAGTCTTACTAGGTTTTGCCCTCTTTGCTTTACTTAGTATTCAATCCCAAATACGTCGAAGCCTTGCTTAATCCAAAAAGCAAAATTAGGAGGGGAAAATCCATGAAAAGATCATTTTTAGCAATTCACAAAATTATTGCCATCACCATTGCCAGTATTAGTGCTGCTATAGTCACCTTAGGACCTGCCTTAGCTGATCCTAACCAACCCTTTAGCAGTTTGGAAAGTGATCGCAATAGTAACCCTTTATCTGGTAATAGCTCAGATTTTAATATGTTCAACCTGATTCATCAAGCACAAATGGGGACTATCCAATGGAACGCTGAAGAACAGAATCAACAATTAGATCAAGCAGCAACAGCATTTAAAGCAGCACAACAGAAACGGCTTCAGAGTCAACCAAAACAAAACCCAAGTGCATCAGAATTGCTTTTAAAAACCCTACCATCATCAGGCAAATAAAACCTGAAGCCGGAAAAAATCCTCATCAACCTCTTAACTCTGTGTCCTCTGTGCCTCTGTGGTTAGATCATAAATTACCTTTTACCCAAGAGACACAGAACCCAGAGGAAAAAAACTCAATGCTGATAATTACCCAAGTTTTGCTAAGACATCACTAGCGTGGGTAGAAGTGTTAACAGCAGCATCAACATCAATAATTTTGCCATTACCATCAATGATGTAAGTAACACGCTTGGCATAACCACCACCATCAACATCATAAGCTGTAATGATGCTTTTATCGGTATCAGCCAATAAAGGGAAATTTAGACTATACTTCTGGGTGAAAGCTTGATGACCAGCTTCATCATCAGCACTCACACCTAACACCACGATACCTTTGCTTATATATTCTGATTGAGCATCGCGGAAACTGCAAGCTTGTTTAGTGCAGCCTGGTGTGTCATCTTTGGGATAAAAGTAGAGAACCACTGTTTTACCAGCAAAATCAGACAATGAAACTGTGTTACCGTTAGTATCTTTAGTGGTAAATGCAGGTGCGTCTGTACCAACTGCTAGAGGCATAATTCACCTTATCCTGTTTAAGAAATATTCATGCAATCAAGATTTTACAATAATTTACAATATTTAAATAACCTATTTAAATAACCTGATTATCCAATATGTTCCTCCAGAAGTATTTATTTTCAAAGCCTTGACAAAAAGCCCAATTTAGAGTAATAAAAAATGTCTGCTGTGGATTCTCCAAACCTCAAACCCCTAGTTTATACTAAGGAAGCACTAAAAAGAGCCGAGCGATCGCTAATTTGTTCGCCCTTCAACCTGAATTTATTTGTCGCCATGACTAGTCAAAGCATCCAATTGGGTGCTATAGCAATGGATAAAGGAGTTAAGCAAAATTACACCAACCGCCCATTATCAGAATTAAGCTGTGAAAACGCCTTAGCCTGGTTAATTGATGTAGGCGTATTGCGACGAGAAGTTGATGGACAGGGAATTACAGACAGTTTTCGCCTAACGCCCCTTGGTCATCAATTAATCGGCAAGTTAAAAAATCACAATCTTCCTCATGCTACACTGAGCGATCGCTTGAATGATTTTATCACCCGTTGGTTACGCTTACCCTTTTAACTAACTTAATTGTGGTTAAAACTCTTGTATGGTAGGCATCCTGGCTACCATACTTATACAACTTCAAAAAATAACAGTTTATTCACTGATACACTACTGAATCTAAACATACTAAATACTAGTTAAAAATGAAATCAATTATGGTAGTGGGAACAACATCCCACGCGGGAAAATCACTGATAACCACAGCTATTTGTCGGATTCTTTCCCGGCGCGGGTTGCGAGTAGCCCCTTTTAAAGGTCAAAATATGGCTTTAAATGCCTATGTTACCGCCAATGGAGGAGAAATTGGTTATGCCCAAGCGGTACAAGCCTGGGCTGCGGGAGTAGCACCCCTAGTAGAAATGAATCCAATTTTGCTCAAACCTCAAGGGAATATGACATCCCAAATCATTCTCAAAGGTAAAGCCATAGGTACAGTCAGCGCCACAGACTACTATGAACAATATTTTGAACTCGGTTGGCAGACTGTTCAAGAATGTCTACAATACCTATCAACAGAGTTTGACTGCTTAGTTTGTGAGGGTGCGGGTAGTCCTGCAGAAATTAATCTCAAACATCGGGATTTAACTAATATGCGGGTTGCTAAACACTTAAATGCACCCACATTATTAGTAGTAGATATTGACAGAGGTGGAGCTTTTGCTCATGTGGTGGGAACATTAGAACTATTAGATCCAGACGAACGCGCCCTAATTAAAGGTGTAGTTATTAACAAATTTCGGGGACAAAGATCAATTCTCGAACCCGGAATTAAATGGTTAGAAGCACGGACAGGTATACCTGTTGTCGGTGTAGTTCCCTATTTAGAACAGGTTTTTCCCGCAGAAGACTCCCTAGATTTATTGGAACGCAAACCCGCAAAAGCTACAACTGAACTGAACATTGCAGTGGTTCGTTTACCCAGAATTGCCAATTTTACCGATTTTGACCCCCTAGAATCAGAACCATCAGTAACAGTAAAATACTTACATCCAAAGCAAGATTTAGGATATCCAGACGCAGTAATTATACCGGGGACAAAAACCACCATTGCTGATTTAATGGTCCTACAAAAAAGCGGTATGGCGCAAGCAATTCAAAATTACGCAGCTTCTGGTGGCACGGTTTTAGGCATTTGTGGCGGTTTCCAAATGCTAGGACAGACTATAGTAGACCCAGAAGGAATAGAAGGACCAGATGGTAAATATCCAGGGGTAAATTTATTACCAATTAAAACAGTAATTACAGGTCAAAAAATTGCCCGTCAGCGTCAAGTTACCTCCAATTATCCCCAAGCGGGTTTACCTGTCATAGGCTTTGAAATTCACCAAGGACGTACACGCATAGAAAACCCCGGAGATCAAAAATCCTGTCAACCTCTATTTGATGATGTTAATTTAGGGTTAGTAGATAGTTGTCAATCAGTTTGGGGAACGTATCTGCATGGAATTTTTGATAATGGACCTTGGCGACGCGCTTGGTTAAATCGTCTTCGTCAACAACGGGGTTTAAAATCTTTACCCACAGGTGTAGCTAACTACAAAGAACAGCGAGAACAGCTTTTGGACTCTTTAGCGAATCACATCGAAGAACATTTAGATTTAACACCGTTTATATAAATCAAATAATCAGGGAACAGGTGATAGGTGATAGGTGATAGGGAACAGGTGACAGGTGATAGGGAACAGGTGACAGGTGCTACGCCACGGGGACAGGTGACGGGGAACAAAACGCAAAAAACCGCGAAAAATTTGCTTTTCAGGTGTTGACAGAGGATTTTAAATATGTTATCGTGGTCTTGATAATGAAGAACTATCCTAAATTATTTATAGTAGGGTGTGTTAGCAACAGCGTAACGCACCATTGGTAAAAACTTTAGGTGTAACATAGCGATAGCGAAGCGCTGCTGCAAGCAGTTCGCTACATCATAACTATATAATATAGTAACGCACCATATTAAATCAGGGAACAGGGAACTCTTAACTGGGAACAGGTGATAGGGAACAGGTGATAGGTGACAGCTTTTTGAGTAGGGTGTGTTAGCTGTATTCGTAACGCACCATTGGTAAAAACTTTGTGTGTAACATAGCGATAGCGAAGCGCTGCTGCAAGCAGTTCGCTACATCATAGCTATATAATATAGTAACCCACCATATTAAATCATTGACATCATCAGAAAATCCCCCTCCTCATCCTGTACATCCTTTAATCAGTTGACAGTTGACAGTTGACAGTTGACAGGAAACAAAACGCAAAAAAACCGCGAAAAATTTTATTTTCAGGTGTTGACAAAGGATTTTTAAAATGTTATCATAATCTTGATAAGGAAGAACTATCTGAAATTAGGTGACAGGTGACAGGGAACAGGGAATAGCTTTTTGAGTAGGGTGTGTTAGCTGTATTCGTAACGCACCATTGGTAAAAACTTTGTGTGTAACATAGCGATAGCGAAGCGCTGCTGCAAGCAGTTCGCTACATCATAGCTATATAATATAGTAACCCACCATATTAAATCATTGACATCATCAGAAAATCCTCCTCCTCATCCTGTACATCCTTTAATCAGTTGACAGTTGACAGTTGACAGTTGACAGGAAACAAAACGCAAAAAAACCGCGAAAAATTTTATTTTCAGGTGTTGACAAAGGATTTGAAATATGTTATCATCATCTTGATAAGGAAGAACTATCTGAAATTAGGTGACAGGTGACAGGGAACAGGGAATAGCTTTTTGAGTAGGGTGTGTTAGCGATTAGGTAAAAACCTTGTGTGTAGGATAGCGATAGCGAAGCGCTGCTGCAAGCAGTTCGCTATATAATATAGTAAGTTCAGCTTGTGCGGGCAAGATGCCCGCACCACAAGAGTTTTATTTTATTATTAATATCTGTACTTGAGGTAAAGGCTTTGGAGGTAGGATAGCGATAGCGAAGCGCTGCTGCAAGCAGTTCGCTATATAATAGCGTAACGCACCATTTTAAATCTTTTTATTTTTTCAATATGTCTATCAAAGTTGGAGATACCGCACCTAATTTTAACCTACCTGCCCAAAATGGCAAAAATGTCAGCCTGGGAGATTTTCGTGGTCAAAAATCCGTTGTCCTCTATTTTTATCCCAAGGATGATACACCAGGATGTACTATAGAGTCTTGCGCTTTTAGAGATCAATATGAAGTGTTTCAAGCTGCGGGTGCTGAAGTTATCGGTGTGAGTGGTGACTCTAGCAACTCTCACAAAAACTTTGCCAATAAATACAATTTACCTTTTACACTTTTAAGTGATCAAGGTGATAAAGTACGAAAACAATACGGTGCAACCACCGCTTTTGGTCTCATTCCTGGACGAGTCACATACCTGATTGACAAAAATGGTATTGTTCAATATGTATTTGATTCCATGTTCAACTTTAAAGGCCACGTTGAAGAAGCATTAAAAACTCTCCAACAGTTGCCAGCTTGAGATACTTTACAACAATCTCCTTTGCATAAACAACATGGCGGAGACGTTTCATGAAACGTCTCTACCCATGAATAATTTAATCAGACTCTATTTAGAGTGCGACTTTTCTGCAACCCCAATATTGGCGTTAGCTGATTTGCCATTTCTGCCGTTAGCATGACCGTTATTGCGAGGTTGAATTACCCCATAACCGCCGTGGTTACGTTCATAAATAACATTAATCTCGCCTGTTTCCGCATTATGGAACATATAAAAGTCATGTCCCACCATTTGCAGTTGTTCCTGGGCTTCTCCCACTGTCATGGGAGGCATGGAGAAGTATTTGGTGCGAACCACCTCTTGGGGTAATTCTGGGGTGCGATCGCCTATTAAATCCGCTGCAACGCTCTCTGGCGCTACTGCTTCGTTAGTTGATATAGGTTGGGTTTTATGATCCTGTCTTTTTTCTTTATATTTCCGCAATTGCCGGGCAATTTTGTCTGCAACTAGGTCAATACTTGCGTATAAGCTTTCGCTGCTTTCTTCCGCCCGGATAATGCTACCATTAGCATAAATAGTTACTTCCGCCGCTTGTTTTGTACTAATGCGGGGATTGCGAGCCACGCTCAAATGGACATCCACTTCATTGGTGATGTTCTGAAAGTGATTAACCGCCTTTTCAATTTTTTGATGCACATATTCCCGGATTGCATCAGTGATTTCAATGTTTTTACCGTGGATGACAAGTTTCATGTAAACTCTCCCGCTCAATATTATATGTGATGTTTTTGGGTAGGAATAGAGATTGCGCTAATGTCTATCACTGCTACCGACACAAGTAACCTATTTTTAAAACACTGCTCTGTTCCCCATGTTTCTCCCATCTTCAAGTTTGCGCTATTCATCGTCTTAATTTTAGTTTTTATCCTTTACGACGATTCCCAACTGGTTGTTAAGCAATGGGCTGTTCAACCAAAACTATGGAATTAAGCAATTTGAGATCTGGCTTACTACCAACTACTTCTATGTAACTTTAGAAACATAGGAGTACATACTCTTGCTCTCGTCCCTTGGTCTTGTTCCCCATTGTATAGAAAATGTGACCACTTTGGGCGGTTTGATCCTGATTGATGCAAATCAATTCTGGGAACATCATCAGTCAGCGTCATTGGTTTCTCTTGTCTAGGCTTGATACTTCTGGCAAATTCCTCCCAACACCATTGAGGTTATATATTCAAACTAGCACTTTATTGGTTGTAAAGTATTTTTCCTTGACGTTACTTTAAAATCCTTTGCATACCTTGACATTTGTTCTCGATATTTTCGGTCAAGTGAGCGCTATATATGTCCAGTAAGGCAGTTAATCTTTTTATTTCTCCCGTTCCCTGATGATTGATAACACTCAATTTCCACCGTACCGTTGTTTACTATATAATCCTGGTTTAATACCATACATAACTGCTCATCAGTGGCAGCGATCGCTAGTTACTGAGCGTATTCATAACTCGGAATTAGATGATGTACTGATTTTGCTGGAACATCCCCCTGTTTATACTTTGGGGACCGGATCAAACCCCGAATTTATTAAATTTAATCTTGACAAATGTAACTATGATGTGCATCGCATTGAAAGAGGTGGTGAGGTTACCTATCATTGTCCGGGACAATTAGTCGCTTATCCAATTTTAAACTTACGCCGTTATCGTCAAGATTTGCATTGGTACTTACGCCAACTAGAGGAAGTATTAATTCGCGTTTTAGCACATTATGATTTGCCTGGGGAACGTATCGCTGGTTTTACTGGTGTTTGGTTAGAAGGATACAAAGTTGCTGCTATAGGTATTAAAGTTAGTAAATGGATTACTATGCACGGTTTTTCCTTAAATGTTTGTCCCGACATGACAGGATTTAATCACATTGTCCCCTGTGGGATTGTGGATAAACCAGTCCGTAGTTTAGCCGCATGGATTCCTGATCTTACTTGTCATCAAGTGTCCTCTGTAGTCAGTCAGTGTTTTAGTGAAGTATTTAATGTCAAATTAGTTGCAGCTAAATCAGAAAAATTAGGGAATAGGGAATAGATAAAAGTCTTTTGCTGTATATTATTCAAGTCTATACTAATTTATTTAACGTGCAAATTATACTCTAGAGGAGAAAATGGTAAAATTTGATTTTGGTCGTTTATGTGTGCTGATGACCTTAATTTGTGGTTTATTAGTTGGTTGTAGTGGAAACATACCTCGAAATCAAATTATCCGAGTAGCTACTGAACCTACATTTCCACCTTTTGAGTTTCAGGGTAAAGACGGAGAATTAGCAGGTTTTTCGATTGACTTAATGAAAGCTATAGCTACTGCGGCTCATTTCCAAGTAGAATTTCAGAGTTTACCTTTTGATGGCATTATTCCAGCACTGCAAGCTAAAACCGTAGACGGTGCTATTAGTTCCATGACTATCACCCCAGAAAGGGCGAAAACAGTCGCCTTTTCCCGTCCTTATTTTAAAGCAGGTTTAGCGATCGCTGTTCGCAGAGATAATCAAAATATTACAAATTTTCAAAGTCTGCAAAATCACAAAATTGCTGTCCAAATTGGCACAACTGGCGCAAAAAAAGCTGAAACTGTCACAGGTGCAGAAGTTCGCAGTTTTGACTCTGCACCCTTAGCCCTGCAAGAATTGCAAAATGGTAATGTTGATGCAGTTATTAATGATGCACCAGTGACTTTATATGCTATTAACACAGGTAATTTGCAAGGAATTAAAGTTATCCAACAACTACTAACTGAGGAATTTTACGGAATTGCAACAGCTAAAAACTCTCTTTATTTACCTTTGATTAATCAAGGTTTAAGTACAATTTTAGAAAACGGTAAATATCAACAAATTTATCAAAAATGGTTTAAATCCACACCGCCAATATTACCAGAAAGATTACCTAATGCAAATCAGAATCCAAATAAAATTAATTCTTTGATTGTATTTTGGCAATCTTTACCAACTTTATTAACTGGTGCATTAGTAACATTGCAATTAGCATTCATTTCCGGTTTATTCGGTTTAACTAGCGGTTCTTTGATGGGGATAATTCGTCTTTCTACAATTAAACCTTTGGGGTTTTTAGCTAGGGCTTATATAGACTTTTTTCGAGGTACACCGTTATTAGTGCAGATATTTATGATTTACTTTGGTTTACCGGCGATTTTTCAAGAAATCGGTTTTAATTTGACTTTAAATCGCTTTATAGCTGGAGTAGTTGCGTTAAGTTTGAATAGTGCAGCTTACATTGCAGAAATTGTGCGCGGGGGAATTGAATCAATTGAAAATGGACAAACAGAAGCAGCTAAATCATTAGGTTTAAATCCTCTACAAACGATGACTTATGTAATTTTTCCCCAAGCATTTCGGCGCATGATTCCACCTTTAGGAAATGAATTTATTAGTTTATTAAAAGATACGAGTTTAGTCGCAGTCATTGGGTTTGAGGAATTATTTAGAAAAGGACAATTAATTGTTTCTGAAAACTATCGCGCTTTAGAAATTTATGGGGCTGTGGCTGTAATTTACCTGTGTTTAACTTTGATTTCCTCTCAATTTTTTAGTCAGTTAGAAATATGGATGAACCCCAACAGTAAAGAAGATCTAAAATAAGATAAAATAAGATAAAATAAGAGCCATGAGTTCTATTCGCTCAATCGTATTTTATAGCGTTTCCCAGTCTAATGAAGTACACAGCAATTTATTCCCTGTTCTCTGCTAGAAATTTGCCAATATCACCATTAAATAATTTCATGATCGCATTAACAACTATTTTAATTTTTAAAGGATTATTATCACATAAATCACATAGTTCATATTTTTGTTGTTCTGTCCCCAATAATTGTTTTGATTGTATCAAAGAAAACGCTACTTCTAAAGAACCAAACAACTTCAAAGAACGTACTGAGGATTACCAATTTTTCAGTAAGCTGAATGCAGTAGGTTGATTTCGACTGGTGAAAATTAGACAGCTTTGATGATTAGTTTCCGCAATTATTTGGATAAAATAATTATACTGGCTATCATACTTCCTATTAAATGCGTATAAATATGTTTCTAAGTAATCCAAAATAATCAGACAACGATAAGCACGCAAATAATGAATAACTCGATTAATGTCGGGTTTAATTTCCTTGTGATGGGAAATAAAAGAAAGCATATCAGTGATCATCTCATCAAAAGATAAGACAGTAAGCACAGAACGCCAAAAAACGTAATCAAATTGATCTTGAATTTGTTTTGCTAGTTGGGTGGCTAAAGTTGTTTTTCCAACTCCACCCATACCGAATAATCCTAGTAAGCGACAACCATCTTGTAAAATTCATGACTGTAATTGTGTCAGTTCTTGGCTATATCCGTAAAATTCTGAAATATCAATTGCAGTTCCCCAGTCTAAGAATTGATTCGCATTTGCATTTGTTTTTTTTTGCGTATTTCTGCGTATGCAGTGGGGTTATATATTACTTCAATATTGGTAGAAATTTCTTGCCAATCTAGATTTAATAGACGACACATTCGTTCAAAAGTATGATAAATAACAGGTTTACCGGTCAGGAAATTACTAATTGTAGATACGGATAATCCTGTATCACGAGCTAAAACTCTTTGATTAGGGTATCCGTTGTCTGTGACTGCTAATTTTACTTTGGCAATGCAGTCATGACAAACTCTCAATGATCTTGGCATTGATTTTTGTTAAGTAGTTATTCACCTGATTAAATTCCACAGACTATGGTTCATTTATATGGTGGGATTCTGGTATTTTACGCAATTACCCATAACTTTAATTGTCTTTTTCCACGCTAATACATCAAGTAAGTAAATATCAACTATGTACTTTAGGGCTGATTTGTCATCTATCTTTAGATAGATACTTAAACCATATTGGTTTTTATTCGATTACAAAATTAGTACAAAACTATGTCGCGGGTATGATAACATTGAGAAAATAACCATTCACAATACACAGGTTTATCTCCATGCCAACTTCAACTTTCAGTAACACTAACCCCATCTCTATTGCAGACAGCGGGGAAAGCATCATCAATGGTGATGATAGTAATAACACCCTTGTGGGTACTACAGGTAATGACACTATTAATGGTCTTGGTGGCAATGACTCTCTCAATGGTGGTGCGGGTAACGACACCCTCAATGGTGGTGCGGGTAACGACACCCTAATCGGTGGTACAGGTAATGATACTTACGTTGTAGATAGCACCACTGACACCATTACAGAACTTGCCAACGAGGGTACAGATACCATTCAATCTAGTGATACTTACACTATTGCGGCTCTTGCTAACGTGGAAAACCTGACATTAACAGGAACAGCAGCCATTAACGGTACTGGTAACGCGGGTAATAACGTCATTACTGGTAACAGTGGTAATAACACCCTTGACGGTGGTGCGGGTACAGATACCTTAATTGGTGGTTTAGGCAACGATATCTACATTGTAGATAGCACCACTGACACCATTACAGAACTTGCCAACGAGGGTACAGATACCATTCAATCTAGTGATACTTACACTATTGCGGCTCTTGCTAACGTTGAAAACCTGACTTTAACAGGAACAGCAGCCATTAACGGTACTGGTAACGCGGGTAATAACGTCATTACTGGTAACAGTGGTAATAACACCCTTGACGGTGGTGCGGGTACAGATACCTTAATTGGTGGTTTAGGCAACGATATCTACATTGTAGATAGCACCACTGACACCATTACTGAACTTGCCAACGAGGGTACAGATACCATTCAATCTAGTGATACTTACACTATTGCGGCACTTGCTAACGTTGAAAACCTGACTTTAACAGGAACAGCAGCCATTAACGGTACTGGTAACGCGGGTAATAACGTTATTACTGGTAACGGCGCTAATAACACCCTTGATGGTGGTGCGGGTAACGATACCTTAATTGGTGGTTTAGGCAACGATATCTACATTGTAGATAGCGCCACTGATACCATTAGTGAACTTACCAGCGGTGGTACAGATACCGTTCAATCTAGTGTTACTTACACTATTGCTGCTAACGTGGAAAACCTGACATTAACAGGAACAGCAGCCATTAACGGTACTGGTAACGCGGGTAATAACGTTATTACTGGTAACGGCGCTAATAACACCCTTGATGGTGGTGCGGGTAACGATACCCTTGACGGTGGTGCGGGTACAGATACCTTAATTGGTGGTTTAGGCAACGATATCTACATTGTAGATAGCGCCACTGATACTATTACCGAAAATGCCAACGCAGGTACAGATACCATTCAATCTAGTGTTACTTACACTATTGCGGCACTTGCTAACGTTGAAAACCTGACTCTGACAGGAACAGCAGCCATAAACGGTACAGGGAACGCGGGTAATAACGTCATCACTGGTAACGGTGCTAATAACACCCTTGATGGTGGTGCGGGTAACGATACCCTTGACGGTGGTGCGGGTACAGATACCTTAATTGGTGGTTTAGGCAACGATATCTACATTGTAGATAGCGCCACTGATACTATTACCGAAAATGCCAACGCAGGTACAGATACCATTCAATCTAGTGTTACTTACACTATTGCGGCACTTGCTAACGTTGAAAACCTGACTCTGACAGGAACAGCAGCCATAAACGGTACAGGGAACGCGGGTAATAACGTCATCACTGGTAACGGTGCTAATAACACCCTTGATGGTGGTGCGGGTAACGATACCCTTGACGGTGGTGCGGGTACAGATACCTTAATTGGTGGTTTAGGCAACGATATCTACATTGTAGATAGCGCCACTGATACTATTACCGAAAATGCCAATGAGGGTACAGATACCGTTCAATCTAGTGTTACTTACACTATTGCTGCTAACGTTGAAAACCTGACTTTAACAGGAACAGCAGCCATTAACGGTACTGGTAACGCAGGTAATAACGTCATCACAGGTAACAGTGGTAATAACACCCTTGATGGTGGTGGTGGTGCGGGTACAGATACCTTAATTGGTGGTTTAGGTGATGATATCTATATTGTTGATATCGCTACTGATAGCATTACCGAAAATGCCAACGAGGGAACAGACACCATTCAATCCAGTTTCACCTACTCTATTGCTGCTGCTGCCAGGACGAACATCGAAAACCTGACCTTAACAGGAACAACAGCGATTAACGGTACGGGTAACGCAAGCAATAATATCATTAGGGGTAATAGTGGTGATAACACCCTCAATGGTGGTGCGGGTAATGACACCCTTGATGGTGGTGCAGGTACAGATACCCTAATTGGTGGTTTGGGTAACGACACCCTTGATGGTGGTGCAGGTATTGATGCCTTAATTGGTGGTACAGGCGACGATATTTACATTGTTGATAGTAACACTGACATTATTGCGGAAAATGCCAATGAAGGTACAGATACAATTCAATCCAGTGTCACCTACTCTATTGCTAACAAGACCAACTTTGAAAACCTGACATTAACAGGAACAGCAGCCATTAACGGTACGGGTAACGTAGCTAATAACCTCATCACGGGTAATAGTGGTAATAATACCATCAATGGTGGTGCAGGTAATGACACCCTTGATGGTGGTGCAGGTACAGATACCCTAATTGGTGGTTTGGGCAACGATATCTACATTGTTGATAGCACCACTGATACCATTACTGAAAATACCATCGGTGGCACAGATACCATTCAATCTAGTGTTACTTACACTATTACGGCTGCTAACGTGGAAAACCTGACATTAACAGGAACAGCAGCTATTAACGGTACAGGGAACGCAGCTAATAACGTCATTACTGGTAATAGTGCTAATAATACCCTCAATGGTGATGCTGGTAATGACACCCTTGATGGTGGTGCAGGTACAGATATCCTAATTGGTGGTTTGGGCAACGATATCTACATTGTTGATAGCACCACTGATACCATTACCGAGAATGTGGGAGAGGGTACAGACACCATTAAATCTAGTGTTACTTACACTATTTTGGCCGCTAACGTTGAAAACTTGACATTAACAGGAACAGCAGCCATAAACGGTACTGGGAACGCAGGTAATAACGTTATCACTGGTAACGGTGCTAATAATACCCTCAATGGTGGTGCTGGTACAGATACCTTAATTGGTGGTTTAGGCAACGATATCTACATTGTAGATAGCACCACTGACACCATTACTGAACTTACCAGCGGTGGTACAGATACCGTTCAATCTAGTGTTACTTATACTATTGTGGCTGCTAACGTTGAAAACCTGACTTTAACAGGAACAGCAGCCATTAACGGTACTGGTAACGCGGGTAATAACGTCATCACTGGTAACGATGCTAATAACACCCTTGATGGTGGTGCGGGTAACGATACCCTTGACGGTGGTGCTGGTACAGATACCCTAATTGGTGGTTTAGGTGATGATATCTACATTGTAGATAGCACCACTGACACCATTACTGAACTTACCAGCGGTGGTACAGATACCGTTCAATCTAGTGTTACTTATACTATTGTGGCTGCTAACGTTGAAAACCTGACTTTAACAGGAACAGCAGCCATAAACGGTACTGGTAACGCAGCTAATAACGTTATTACTGGTAACGGCGCTAATAACAGCCTTGATGGTGGTGCGGGTAACGATACCCTTGACGGTGGTGCTGGTACAGATACCCTAATTGGTGGTACAGGTGATGATATCTACATTGTTGATAGCACCACTGATACCATTACCGAAAGTGCCAACGAGGGTACAGATACCATTCAATCTAGTGTTACTTACACTATTGTGGCACTTGCTAACGTTGAAAACCTGACATTAACAGGAACAACAGCCATAAACGGTACAGGTAACGCAGCTAATAACGTCATTACTGGTAACGGTGCTAATAACAGCCTTGATGGTGGTGCGGGTAACGATACTCTCAATGGTGGTGCTGGTACAGATACCTTAATTGGTGGTACAGGTGATGATATCTACATTGTAGATAGCACCACTGACACCATTACTGAACTTACCAGCGGTGGTACAGATACCATTCAATCTAGTGTTACTTACACTATTGCGGAACTTGCTAACGTGGAAAACCTGACATTAACAGGAACAACAGCAGTTAACGGCACAGGGAACGCAGCTAATAACGTTATTACTGGTAACGATGCTAATAACACCCTTGATGGTGGTGCGGGTACAGATACCTTAATTGGTGGTTTAGGCAACGATATCTATGTTGTAGATAGCACCACTGATACTATTACCGAAAGTGCCAACGCGGGTACAGATACCATTCAATCTAGTGTTACTTACACTATTGTGGCTGCTAACGTCGAAAACCTGACATTAACAGGAACAACAGCCATAAACGGTACAGGTAACGCAGCTAATAACGTTATTACTGGTAACGGCGCTAATAACAGCCTTGATGGTGGTGCGGGTAACGATACCCTTGACGCTGGTGCTGGTACAGATACCTTAATTGGTGGTACAGGTGATGATATCTACATTGTTGATAGCACCACTGATACCATTACCGAAAGTGCCAACGAGGGTACAGATACCATTCAATCCAGTGTTACTTACACTATTGTGGCTGCTAACGTGGAAAACCTGACATTAACAGGAACAACAGCCATAAACGGTACAGGTAACGCAGCTAATAACGTCATCACAGGTAACAGTGCTAATAACACCCTTGATGGTGGTGCGGGTAATGACATCCTCACCGGGGGTCTGGGAAAAGATACTCTAACTGGAGGGTTGGGAGTAGACCGTTTTGACTACCGCACTTTAGCTGATTCTCTTTTCGGTAACTTTGATGTGATTACTGACTTCAATGCTAATGCTGGCAATGATTTGTTCCTTGTTACTACTACCAACAGCGGATTCTCTAATGCCGGAACTGTGACAACACTTGATGCAACCGGAATTGCAGCTCAGTTAACTACTACTGCTTTTACAGCTAACTCTGCTGCTCAATTTACCTTTGGTACTGGTACTAATACCCGTACCTTTGTCGCTATTAATGACGCTACCGCAGGATTTAATGCCACTACGGATGCCATTATTGAGGTGACAGGTTTAACTGGTACTTTAGGAGCCAATAACTTTACCACTACCTTAGCGTAGCTTCTGGTATCATGTAGCTGAACCACGTTGTAGAGACGTTTCATGAAACGTCTCTACATCATCAAATTATCCTGTGATTGATGAGATATGATCAAGATTCAATTATTAATAACCGCACATTAGACAATTTAAACGATTTGATAATATGGTGCGTTACTAATCGCTAACACACCCTACATACCATAAGTTAACCTATTTGTCAATGGTATATTTGTTCTAATAGTTAAAGTACATGATTTGCTGAATAATTTTTTCCCAATTGACTCTTTCAAACCACTCCTAATTTGTAAAGTTTTGTATATTTTTTCAAAATTGATCTCTGAAACGACTATAAATAAAGACTTTTACAGATCATCTTTTGAGCAGGGTAGAAAATTGACAATAGTAACCCAATTATGAAATTCTCAATAATTCTAGCAAATCGCCGAAAGTATTGCAAGCTCGTTGCTAAATAAAAATTATTCTCAATTAATTGTTAAGAAAATCTCAAGTTGAATTTTCCTAAGTTCTGAATATTAAAAGTATTATAGATTTTATATAAGTTTTAATTATGATTTATTGTGAACTCAGTTATAAGTAGTGATAACGGAAACAATAAACTCAAAACGCACCAGGAAAAGAGGATTTTATAGAGATGATTTAGAATTATATATGTATTAGCCTTTGTAAAGCGATCGCTTTTAATGATTTACGTGGACTTGATTAGGTTGAAATCCTGAATTTTTTGCTAGTTTGTATAGCCGTGATTTCTAGGCACTCAATCATATTTTATATTGGTTTGAGCAAACCCTACTTATTACAGCAGTTCCCTATCTTATGAAGTACAAATATTAATAATAAAACTCTTGTGGAGCGGCCATCTTGCCTGCACAAACTGTACTTCACTCAAGCTCAACTTGCTGTATGTGTGAGATATTTGTCAATATCACCATTAAATAATTTGATGATCGCATTAACAACTATTTTAATTTTTAAAGGATTATTATCACATAAATCACATAGTTCATATTTTTGTTGTTCTGTCCCCAATAGTTGTTTTGATTGTATCAAAGAAAACGCTACTACTAAAGAACCAAACAACTTCAAAGAACGTACTGAGGATGACCAGTTTTCCA